>JBBSOH010000077.1:0-15312 GCA_038259945.1 Acidimicrobiales bacterium | reverse complement strand
GATCGGCGGCTTCACCGGCACCGCACCGGCTGTCACGACGATCGCCTCTGCCGTCAAGGTCGTACCGTCGTCCAGATCGACCTCGCCATCGCGAACGGCTGTCATCGAACCGACGATCACGTCGTCGGCGAACTCCTCGAGTCCGGCGGACGCATCGGTCGGTGGCGCTGTGCCTCCGGCGACAGCGGCAAGCCGGGTCACGAAGTCGTGACGTCCACTCGGGTCGACGATCGACGCGGAGCGGCCCGCTCGGCGAACCGAGCGCGCCGTGTGAACTCCTGCGTATCCGCCGCCGACGATCAGGACGCCATCAACGGCACGTTCGTTCATGTGGGGAAACTAGGCCTTCTGCAATGCGCCGACCAGCTCGGCCTTGGTCATGCCACTGCGACCGTCGATGTCCAGCTTCGTGGCTCGGTCGTAGAGCTCCGACTTGGTCATGTCGGCGAGATCGTCGGGGTCGGTGGCGACCTTCGCGTCGTCGAGCGCTCCCTCGACCTCGTCGGACACGGAGTCGACCGACCTCTTGACCTGGGCTTTCGCCTGCCCGGTCGTCTCCGCTACTCCGGTCTTCACGGCTGACGCTGCCCGGGTCGCAGCCGACCGCGCCTGTCCGGTGGTGGTGCGGGCAGCGGTCGAGGTGTCGTCGGCGACGTTGTCGAAGCGGTTCTTGAGCGACGAGGCTGCGGTGGCAACGATGTCGTTGACGAGCCGAACGCTCGCACGGCTCGCGGCGAGTGCCTTCGAGGGGATCGTCGGAAGCGTGGTCTCGAGGTCGTCGAGACGGACCGTGACCGAGTCGTTCACGTCGGAGATCTTGCGTTCGATGGTGTTCATCATGACGCCGGAATACCCCTCGGAACCATGCTCCGAAACAGTCAGGCGCTGAGACGCTTGGCACGACGGCCCGCCAGCTCCGTCACCGGTCGCCGTGCAACCCGAAGATCGGACTGGTCAGACCCTGCAGCGCACGGTGATGACCGAGCCACCGATGCGGTCGTCGAAGTCGATCCGCTGGGCGTAGTGGTGGACCAGGCGCTCCGCCAGTCCGGCTTCGATCAGCGACTTCGGTGTGCCGGCGACGTTGCGGATCTCGGCGTACAACTCGACCCGGGGATGAGTTCGTCGAAACCATCGGACGTCGACCGTCCATTCAGTCGATCCCGACGGATCGATGTCATCATTCGAGCGGGATGCATCATCGTTGCCCTCTTCGGTCAGCGCAGCGACGACGACCTCGTTCACGGCAGCCACGAAGTCCTCGACGATCGCCGAGTCGTCGTCGGCCTCGGCGACATCTCGGCGAACCTGATCTCGCAACTCGGCCAGCTGACTGGTCGATCGGATGATCGATCTCACGGTCAGCTCAGCTCGGACGATGACTTCAAGGCCACACCGCCGTCTTCCTGTTCGACCAGGTACGCCGGTTCGTCCTCGGTGGCGTTGCGGGTCACCTCGGTCCCGTCGATCGTTCGCTCGACCTTCGACGTGAATCGATCGGTGATCGTGCCGGACCCGGTGCCACTGCCCCAGTTCCACTTCACCGAGTCGCCGATGTGGAAGTCATACGCCATGCAGCGGTGTGTCCCGTCGCCGAAGCGGCGAAACGCACTTCGCTGTCCAGCGTCGCATCGCCCTCGCTCTACAACCACTTCTCGACGACGGTGGTGACCTTCTCGACGCCACGCTGCACGAGGCTCCGTTCGGCCCAGCGCGAGGGATCGAGTTCGATCGACTGCGTCAGATCGTGTTCGAGATGCTCGTCGAGGATCGCGACGACCTCCTCGTCGACGATCACGACGTTGGCCTCCTCGTCGTGCTGCATCGACCGCTGGTTGAAGTTGGTGGATCCCACGGTGGCGATGTGCCCGTCGACGGTGATCACCTTGGCGTGCATCATCGATGTCTCGTAGGTGCGGATGTCGACCCCTTCGTCCAGCAGGATCTGGTACGACTCCTCGCCGGCGATCTGGATGAAGCGCTTGTCGGCGTGTTCGCCGGGGACGAGCAACGTCACGTGCACCCCTCGCTGCACAGCCGCAACGAGCGCCCGTCGCACGTACGCATCCGGGTTGAAGTACGCAGTGGCGATCACGAGGCGCTTCTCGGCCATCGAGACGAGCGTCATCACCATCCGCCACACGTCGCTGGCGCCGGTTTCCGCCGACCCGCGCACGACGAACACCGTCGACGTGCCGCGTTCCATCAGGTCGACATCGTGTTCGGAACGCGGGTCGAATCCGTCGTCGTGCTGGTCGGCCCAGTTGTCGAGGAAGGCGGTCAGCAGCCCCGCGACAGCTGGGCCACGAATGGCGAGGTGGGTGTCACGCCACTCCTTTTCGTTGCGGGCGTCGCCCGTCCATTCGTCCGCGATGCCGACACCGCCGCAGAATCCGATGCTGTTGTCGCACACGAGGATCTTGCGGTGCGTGCGCCGGTTGGCGTCCGCGATCTTCGGCACCGCCTTGTCGAAGAACGGTCGGAACCAACGGACGTCGCACCCCGCCTCCCGCATCGATTCCATCAACCCGTCGGCGATCTTGCGGGCCCCGACGGCGTCGAGCAAGACCCGCACCCGACAACCGCGTCGTGACGCCCTGACCAGGGCGTCCGCGAACTCCACGGCGATGTCGCCCTGCCAGTACACGAACGTGACCAGGTCGACGGTGTCGGTCGCGGCATCGATCGCTTCGATCATCGCCGGGAAGATCTGGTCGCCGTTGCGCAGGACGCGCACGTCGTTGCCGCTGGTCGGCGGCGTGCCGAGGAGGCCGTGAAGGCGATCGATCGACCGACGCTCACGATCGGTGCGTTCTCGTTTCACGAATCCCAGTCTTCCAGAGACGCGCCGACGGCAGGTGGGCTGAGCCACCTACCGTGCGGAGCGGTTGTCGCGTGGACGTGGGTCGAGAGGATCAGGACTGACGAGTCTCTTCCACCACGTGGGTGCCGTCGGGCGAGACGTGGCGTTCGTGCTGGAACTTCGTGTTCCTCATGCTCATGAAACTCGCGCCTCGAATGGCGCCGAAGAGGATCGATGCCACGCCTCCCGCGATGAGGATCCAGCCGATTGCCGCGAGGTCGACGTTGTCGACCTGAGCGTCGACGGCGAACGTGATGATGGCCCCGGCGATGACCAGGATGATTCCGAATGCAACGAGCATGATGGTGTCCTTCCGAACAGTTGAGGATGATGGCGTCGTGACCGACGTCATGAGGCGCTACCCCTCCGGACTGAGCTCAAACGGCACGTTTCGTCAAGATTCTCCGAGGGCAGCGTCGGAAGATGATCATTGCGAGAGTCTTTCTTCCCATCGCTGCGCTGCTGATCGCGGTTCCGGCGTGCGCTTCGGATGAGGCACCGCCGTCGGAACCCCTGTCGACGGTGGCGCCGGCGACGCCCGATGTCGACGACGGCATCATCGACACCGAGGTCGACACCAATGTGGAGACCGGCGGCAACGCCGGCTTCGAGGGCGACGAGGACGGCTGACCATCACCCATCGGTGGTGTTTACGTCTCCGGCGACAGGGAATCCCCCACATGTCGGCCGCAAGGGGCCGACCCGAACGAAAGGATCACCGCATGAGTGGAGAAGCAGACAAGGCAGAGGGTCGCATCAAGCAGGCCGCCGGCGATCTCACCGGGAATGACGACCTCAAGAACGAGGGCAAGAAGGACGAGGCCGCCGGCAAGGCGAAGGATGCTGTCGACGACGTCAAGGACAAGGCGACCGGCGCGATCGACAGCATCAAGGACAAGCTCAGCTGACGATCTGAGGGACGCTCCGCCAGCGTCGCCTCGTCGAAAGGAGCGCCCGCTTCGGCGGGCGCTCCTTCGCGTCTGCACCCACTCCGGCAGTCGACGCACCGCATCGGATCACGAACGACTCGCTCCGCTCGCCGACCGCCACTAGGTTGCGCACCGATGGCTGACCAGGCGGATTTCGCAGACGAAGCAATGCAGTACGCACCGCAGTTGTATTCGGCGGCGATGCGGATGACGCGCAACCGCGCCGACGCAGAGGATCTCGTGCAGGAGGCCTACCTCAAGGGGTTCCGTAGCTTCCACACCTTCAACGAGGGCACCAACCTGCGGGCGTGGCTGTTCCGGATCCTCACCAACACCTACATCAACCAGTACCGCAAGAAGCAGCGCAGCTTCGACGAGAGCGACCTCGGCGACATCGAGGACCTGTACCTGTACAAGCGGATGGGCACCTTCGAGGACCCCACCATCGGGCGATCGGCCGAGGAGTCGCTGATGACGATGCTTCCCGACGACGAGGTGAAGCAGGCGCTCGAGAACCTCCCGGAGAACTTCCGGATGCCGGTGATCCTCGCCGATGTGCAGGGGTTCGCCTACAAGGAGATCGCCGAGATCCTCGAGATCCCGATCGGCACTGTCATGTCGCGGCTGCATCGGGGAAGAAAGCAGATGCAGAAGGCGTTGCACGATTACGCAATCGAGCGAGGACTGCGCCGACGTGAACCCGACACCACGTCGGACATGCACTCGGTCGTTCACGCAGCCGACGAGAAAGGGACCCGATGATGGAAGCATGTGACGAACCGGACTGTGCAGCAACGCTCAAGGAACTCGACGTCTTCCTCGACGAGGAACTCTCCGACGCAGCCCACCAGTCGATCGCCCACCATCTGGACGCATGCCCCGATTGCCTCAGTGCGTTCGACTTCCACGCCGAGTTGAAGGAGGTCATCAGCGTCAAGCTGCAGAACGACGAGATGCCCGCTGGATTGCTGTCACGCATCGAGAAGTGTTTCGCCACCGATTTCAACGGCGACGGCGTCATCGGCTGAGCGAACCCGTTGAGCAGATCCTGTTGAGCGACACGGCCGAGGCCCTGGTGCTGGTGGGCGCACTCGGCGCCACCTGGGCGATGACCGGGGTGATCTGGGTGATCCAGCTCGTCCACTACCCGATCTTCGACGCCGTCGATCGCGGCACCGACGACGAGTTGTGGCAGCGATTCGGTGACCGCCACCGCCGTGCGATCTCGCTCGTCGTCGGCCCTTTCATGCTCGTCGAGGGCGTCACCGGCATCTGGCTGGTCGCCGCTCCTCCCGGCTCGCTGTCGGTGCTCCTCCCGCTGCTTGCCGGCCTGCTGATGGCCGTGGCCTACGGCACGACCGCCTTCGTGTCGGTGCCGTTGCACGAACACCTCACCGCGTCCTTCGATGCCGAGGCCCACCGCCGGCTCGTCTCCACCAACTGGATCCGTACCGGCGCCTGGACCGCACGGGCCTTCGTGGTCTCGGTGATCGCCGTCCTGGCGGTCACCTGAATCGGGCAACCGATGCGGACTCGCGCACGACACAAACCTGGAACGGGCTGCATCCACCGCAGAGCGCAGCGCTAGCCTGCGCACCATGATCGGCTTGGTGTGGCACATCTGGATCGGGGTCGCACTCTCGGCGGTCACCGTGCTCGCATGCATCGGAGTGCTCGCCTACTACATGATCAGCGTGCAGTCGAAGAAGTACCCCGGCGGCAAGCAGCGTCGCCACCAGGACCTCTGAGCGGCTCCTGGCTGTCAGCGACATCCCGCTGATCCGCGATCTGCTCGCTCGCTGCACCTTTTTCGAGCCGACCCCGTCCCCACCTGGGCACGCGGTCACGTGCGCCCTCTCGGGCGGCACCGATTCGTCGGCGCTGGTCGCTCTCGCCGCTGCTGCGGGTCACGCCGTCATCGCCGTCCACGTCCACCACGGCCTTCGCGCCTCAGCCGACGACGACGCCGCTGCTGCCGCTGCGGTCGCCGCACAACTCGACGTCGCATTCCGCATCGAGCACGCCGATCTCGACGACGGACCGAACCTCGAGGCCCGAGCACGCGACGAGCGCCACCGCCTCCTCGGGCCCGATGCACTCTTCGGTCACACCGCCGACGACCAGGCCGAGACCACACTGCTGGCTCTGCTCCGCGGAAGCGGTGCGAGCGGGCTCGCCGCCATCCGCCCCGGCCCCACGCACCCGATCCTTGCGCTCCGCCGTGCTGACACGCACGCACTGTGTGTCGCCCTCCAACTGCGACCCGTCACCGACCCGACCAACACCGACACGCGGTTCCGACGAAACCGCGTCCGCCACGAGCTGCTGCCGCTGTTCGCCGACATCGCCGACCGTGACCTGATCCCCTTGCTGAACCGCGCCGCCGACCTGCTGCGCGACGACGACGACCTTCTCGCACATCTGTCCGACACGATCGACCCGACCGATGCCCGGGCCCTGTGCGCCGTCCCACTCCCCCTCGCCCGCCGTGCGATCCGACGGTGGTTGACCAGAGACGGGTATCCGCCCGATTCGGCGGCGGTGGCACGCGTGCTCGCCGTGGCCGACGGTTCTGCGATCGGGTGCGAAGTCGCCGGGATCGGACGCATCCGCCGGACGAACCAGCGGCTCCGCGTCGACGTGACCGACTGCGACGCACCGTCCTGACCGACTGCGGCTCGTCGGAGCGACCGGCGACCACGCATCGACGCGACGGGCGGGTGAGCGTGGGCGTGACGCACGGCGGGTCGCGTCGTTTCGACGCTCGGACGTCGACGCGGTATCGTCTCCTCCCGTCATGCGCTCCTCCACCACCCTGCCCCACTCCACCACGGGAACCCGTTGATGGCTCCGCGTCTGCGTGGGAAGTGGGCGCTCGGCATCACGCCGCGCAACTTCACCTGGGTGCTGAAGGAGAAGATGGCGATCTGCGAGCGCCCGGGCGGCGTGGGCGACAACCATCGTCGTGTGCGCCGCCAGGAGGAGATCATCTGGCTGCGTGAGAACGGGTTCGGCTGCGTGATCTCGATCATCGCTGCGCCGCACAATCTGCACAACTACGACGAGCTGCAGCTCCCGTACCGCCACCGCCCGTTCAACTCCGAACACACGGATCCGTACCTCTCGTCGTTGTACACCGAGATCCGCGAACTGCTCAAGCACGACACGAAGCTGATGGTGCACGCCGAGGAACTCGGTGACCGCCTGATCGGCGTGATGGGCGGCTACATCCGCTGGGCCGGCCTCGTCGAGGACCCAACCCAGGCGATCCAGGTCACCGAGCGGATCGCCGGGCGCCAGCTCGACCCGTTCGCACGCGAGATCATCATGCGCGCCCACACGTTGCGCTGACGCCGCGGCGTCGACGCCGCGGCGATCAGGGGAGTCCTCCCCACCGGAATCCGGTGCTCACTGCGCCCTGCTTCACATACAGTTCGCCACATGACGCATCCTGCTGACTGGTACCCCGATCCCGGTGGCCGACACCAGGTCCGCTACTGGGACGGGAATCAATGGACCGACCACGTCACCGACAACGGTGTGCAGTCCGTCGACGCACTGCCACCGACGCCTCCGGTCGTGCGGACCAGCGGCCTCGACGACATCGACCGCGCCCTGACCGTCGGAAACGAAGGAAAGGCGAGCACGATCGAACAGCAACTGCACGGCCAGGGGCGCCGCGGCGTGGGCCTCACAGGGAAGGTCGAGGGTGGCGGCGGCACGATCTTCGACGAACCGATCCTGGTGGTCAACCAGAAGGCCAAGATCCTCGAACTGAACAACCAGTACAGCGTGTTCGACCAGCACGGGCGCCAGATCGCCGCTGTCAACCAGGTGGGTCAGTCGAAGGCGAAGAAGGTCGCCCGCCTCCTCACCAGCCTCGACCAGTTCATGACGCATCAACTCCAAGCGGTCGACGCGTCGGGCACTCCGATTCTCACGATCACCAGACCCGCCAAGTTCATCAAGTCGACGGTGATCGTCGGCGACGGACAGGGCCGTGAGATCGGCAAGATCGTGCAGGAGAACGCGTTCGGCAAGATCAACTTCTCGCTGGTGGCCAACGATCAGGTGCTCGGCTCGATCCGAGCGCAGAACTGGCGGGCCTGGAACTTCCAGATCGTCGACCACCAGGGCATCGAGATCGCGAAGATCACCAAGACCTGGGAGGGGCTCGCCAAGACGATGTTCACCACGGCCGACAACTACGTCGTGCAGATCGCCCACCGCGCGCCCGAGCCGCTGAACACCCTGATCGTCGCCTCGGCGCTGTCGGTCGACACGGCTCTCAAACAGGACTCACGCGGCCTGGGCTGAACACCCCGCCCCACTGTCGGACGTCCATGTTCGTGCCTGACAGTGAGAACGTGGACGTCCCGGTCGCCGACTGCGTCGGTTCCGGCCGAGTCGGTTCCGGCCGAGTCAGTTCTGGAAGATGGCGCCCGGCATGCGCTGAAGCATGCCGTACGAGTCCGCAGGCTCGTTGCCGGGTCGGTACTCGAAGTGCAGATGGAAGTTGCCCGCCGATGTTCCCGAATCGCTGACGAATCCGATCACGTCGCCCTGCTGAACGCGGTCGCCCTCCACCCATCCATTCGCGTCCTCGGCACTGTGGAAGTACCTGTAGGTGATGTCGTCGTCGCCGAGCAGCGTCCACCCCCAGAAGCCGTCTTGGTGGCGCTTCGTGAGTTCGCCGTCGACGACAGCCAGTTGCGGCGTGCCTTCGTCGGCCATGATGTCGACACCCTGGTGGAAGTACCCGCAGCACCGTCCCCGTGTGTCGCCGTAGTTGTCGAGGACGTAGGCGTTCCAGTCGTCGCCGACTCCGAGCGGGAAGAGGATCTCGCCGACCTCGGGAGGTCGGAACGGCACCGCGGGCACCGTGGTCGGCGGCGCCGGCGTGAACTCGGGGATCTCGAGTCGGCGGGCCGGATCGTTCGCTGAAGCGCTCCGGTCGACCGTCGACCCCACCGCCGCAGCTCGTCCGATTCCCACAGCGGTCATCAGACCCGCACCAGCGGCGGCACCGCTGATCAGTCGGCGACGCGAGAGGCGCGCCGCCCCCTCGTCGCGCTCGACGCCTCGATGGCCGTCGAAGTGGCCGGGACCGGCGCTCACGACGAGAAGCGTACGAACGACGGCCGATCGAGCAGGTCGAACGGATCGCTCGGAGCGTTGTTCGGTCGGAACTCGAAGTGCAGGTGGAAGTTGTCGAGAGAGCTGTTCGCTCCACTCGTGCCGGTCTCGCCGACGTAGCCGAGAACCTGACCGGCGGTGACCATGTCACCCTCTGCGAGCCCCTCGGCGTGCGAATCGAGGTGGAAGAACTTGTACGTGACGCCACCTGCCTCGTCGGTCAGCGTCCAGCCGTTGCCGGCGCCCGACGACGAGCCGGTGTCGACGTACTTCTTGGTGAGTTCGCCGTCGACGACGGCGATCACTTCGAGGCCCTGGTCGGCCATGATGTCGAGGCCTTCATGGCTGCGGCAGCACCCTCGCGGCGCTCCGAAGTTCCGTCCGACGTAGCAGGTGTCGCCCTCGCCGACCACGAGCGGGAACCGGATCTCACGGGTGGCGGGCGGCGTGGTCGGTTTCGGCACCGTCGACGTGGTGGAGGTGGTCGACGAGGTCGGGGGGCTGACCCGATGGGCCGGAGCGAGGGCTTCGCCCGGCTGGTTCAGCTGCCCCGCCACAGCCCCCACCGAGTCGCCCGCCTTGGCGACGGCGAAGGCCACGGCGCTCAGCCCGAGGCCGACGAAGAGCGACCGTCGGCCGAAGCGGACGGCATGCGGGCCGGGCGTGGCCTGGTCGTGGTTGGTGGAATCAGTCGTCATGAAGGTGGGGTTCGTGGCGTACGAGCGCCACGGAGTCTCATCGTGTTCAGGAATCGTCTGGAGAAGTCATCGGCCCAACTCCGCGATGACTTGACCGCAATCTATGACGACCAGATGACGGAAACGACATCTGATCGCAATATGTACCCTGACCTCGTGGTCGAGACCCTTGCGGTCCCGATCAGCGGTGCTCGAATGGGGTTCCCGTGCGTCCCACGGATTCGGTGCATCTCGACGGCTGCACCGAGTCGGCACGACGTTCACGTGCAGCCGGTGGCAGCGCCGAGGACGACGTCGACGATCGGGAACGGGAGAAGCGGGATCGGGTCGATCGCGTTCGCGCCGGTTCCATCCGGGCGCACCTCGAAGTGGAGGTGCGCGTTGCCTGCGTTGCCGGTGGAACCCATCGTGCCGAGCACGTCGCCGCGCCGCACGACGCTGCCGACCTCCAGGCCCGGCTCGAACTCGTCCATGTGGTGGTACCGATACGACATGCCGTCGCCGTCGCGCAGCACCCACGCGTTTCCCTGTGACCCTTCCAGGATCCGTTGCCCTTCGATCACGCCGTCGATGCACGCCACGAGGACCCGGGTGACGTCGTCCGTGGGGAAGATGTCGATGCCACGGTGCGAACAGGCTCCGCTCGACACGCTGCGGCCACCGAAATTGTTCAGCGTGATCAGCCCGGTGCCCGCGAGCACGGGGAAGGTCAGGAGATCGTCGAGCCGGGTTCGCACCGCCGGTCGGGTTGCCGACGCGGCGCCCGCCAACTGTGAGCCGATCGCGCGACCAGATCCACCGTTCAGCGTGGAGAATCCGGCAACGGTCACCCCGGCGCAGCCGGCGAGCGAGCCCAAGAAACGGCGACGGGTGTGAGTATCGTGAGGAGCCATGGCGGGTCAGCGGGTGTTCGTGAGCGGGGTGGGTGGCGAACTCGGCACCCAGATCGCGAGTCTGCTCGAAGACGAACCGTGGGTGGGCGCCCTGTCGGGAATCGATGCAGACCCGCCTCGGAGCCGATTCAAGCGTACGACGTTCCATCGGATCCATCCACACGAGCACGACCGGATCGTGAGCACGGTGATCGACTTCGATCCTCACGTGCTCGTCCACGTCGGCGTCTGGGAACCCAATGCGCGTGCCTCACCCAAGCTCGCAGCGGAACTGACCGATCGGGCAGCCACGTCGATCCTCGGTGCGGCAGCCGAGTGTCGTTCTCTCGAACACGTCGTGGTCCGCAGCGCGATCACGATCTACGGACGCGATTCGCTCACACGCCCCGACGAGGACTCGCCCATCCGCCCCACGTCCGAGTGGGGGCGCACGGTTGCAGACATCGAGCGAACTGCCGCGAGCGTGGCGGAACGTGTCGGCGTCACCGTCGGGGCCGTTCGCCTCGCACCGGTGATCGGCCCACACGTCCCGTCGCCGCTCGGGCGACTCCTCCGGTTGCCCGCCGTGCCGTTCAACGTGCTGCGTGACCCGTCGTTCGCCGTGATCCGCCAGAACGATGCAGCACGGGCGATCGTCGCCGCCGCCCGCGAGCGTCTCGCACAGCCGGTGAACGTGGTCGCATCCGATTCGGTCAGCGTCTCCCAGGCTGCGCTTCGCGGCCGACGCGTTCCCGTCCCCACGGCCGGGCCGCAGTGGCTGCTTGCGCGGCGGTTGGCGCACATGGCCGGGGCACCCATCCCCGACCACGTCGCCGAGACGCTGATCCACGGGCGCCTCGCCGACAACGGGAGGATGCGCGAGTTGCTCGGCGTCTTCCCACTCGAGACCACGCCCGAAGTCATCGACCACCTCTACGGTTGGCCGAGCATCGTCCGTTTCCCCGCACGCAAGCAGGTCGCCTGATGACCCGATCCACCCCACTGGCAGCCGTCGACGACCTGCCGCTCGAGGCGAGCCGCATCATCGACACCGAAGCACGTGTCGGACGCTCACTCGGGCGAACCGTCACCCGCACGAACCGCGTCATGACCGGAGCGATCGATGCACTCGCCGAAGCGGCGAGCAACGGCGTGCTCGCTGCAACTCGTCGCCTCACCGAAGAGCCGTCGCACGCGACCGACGACTGGGGCCGCGACCCGATGCTGGTGCGCAACATGATGTTGCTCGCGCAGATGCGCTGGGACGTGGCAACCGGAGGCGACCAGCGGCTCCCCAAACGCGCCGGTGCGCTCGTGGTCGTCAACGCTCCGTCGTGGGCGGCGAGCACCGTGTTCACGGCGTTCGCCATCAGCGAAGCAATCGACCGGCCCGTCCGGTTCGTCGGCCGGAGCCCGATCCCGGTCCTGCACTCCTTCGATCGCCGCATCGGCGGCCTCCTCGAACATCCCGACGAGATCGCCGGCGCACTGCGCTCCGACGAGATCGTGGTCCTCGGTGCCGCCAGCGCTCGGGGGATCCGCGGCGTCGGCCCGGTCGACCACTCGATCATCGGCGCCGCACTGGCGACCGGCACCCGGATCTTTCCTGCCGGCACCACGTCGAGCCCGTTCTCCCGACGTGCGCGTGTGGAGATCGGCACGCCGACCCGGCCGCCGCGCAAGCGTCGCGGGCCGTTGAGCGAACTCGAGTTGGCCGACAGGATCAGGCAGGACATTCGTGCCCTCCTCGACGAGATGGGCGACATCGTCACGGGCACCCCACTCGACTGGTTGCCGCTGATCGGGATCGGAGCCCACTGATGACCTACGTCCGCGCCAGCGACGGCACCCGGATCCACTACGCCAAGACCGGGAACCCGAAGGGTGCACCTGTGCTCTTCATCCAGGGGCTCGGGGCCGGCAAGACTGGCTGGGCACTCCAACGCCTGGCCACCGCGCCGTGGTATCACGGAATCGCGCTCGACAACCGAGGTGCAGGGCGCAGCGACAAGCCGCACGGGGAGTACACCCTCGAACAGATGGCCGACGACGCGATCGCCGTGCTGGACCATGCTGGTATCGACACCGCCCACGTCGTGGGCGCATCGATGGGCGGTGCGATCAGTCAGATCCTGGCCGTGAGGTATCCGGAGCGGACCCGCTCCGTCACACTCGCATGCACCGCCGGTGCCAACCATCCGTGGCGCGAGGAGTTGCTCACGTCGTGGAAGGACAACGCTCTCGCCGGCGGCATGGGCGCCATGAGCACCGAGGCGGTGCGGTGGGTGATCGGCCCACGCTCGTTCCGACGGTTCCTCCCCGCCATGGGTTGGCTCGGCCCACTCGCGCTCGGTCGCCCGTCCCACGCGTTCGCCAACCAGGTCGATGCGATCCTCAACGTCGATGCGTCGTATGCGGACGAACTGGCGAACATCGAGGTGCCGGTCCTCGTGCTGTGTGGCAACCAGGACATCTTGACCCCACGCGGGGACAGCGAGGAACTCGCCGAGCGGATCCCCACCGCCGAACTCGTCGTGATCAGCGGCGCAGCGCACGGGTTCATGGTCGAGCACGCCACCACGTTCAACAAGGTGCTGCTCGAGTTCCTCGGCCGTGCCGAAACCGCATGGAGTGCGCAGGTCGACGGCGAAGCGACGCGTCCCCACCTGCGTTCTGCGTGACGCACGGACGCTCTCGCCGGGCCAGACTCGCCAGATGACCTCCACCACATCGGCCAGAGTCGGGCCGACCGCCCCTGAACCGGACACACCGACGGGGCGCACACCTGGTCCGATCTGCTCTGAACCAGACGGACCGACTCCGATGGCGGTTTCACGGTGAAGGTCGTGATCGTCGGAGCAGGCATCGCCGGGCTCGTGGCCGCTCACGAACTCGTGGCGGCCGGGGTCGATGTGGCCATGGTCGACAAGGGTCGCTCGGTCGGCGGGAGGCTCGCGACGCGCCGCATCGGCGAAGCACGACTCGACCACGGCGCACAGTTCTTCACGGTGCGCACGCCGGCCTTCCAGCGTCGCGTCGACGACTGGCTCGATCGGGGACTCCTCGACGTGTGGAACCACGGCTTCGACCCAGACGCCACCGACGGTCACCCGCGATACGTCGCCACGGGCGGGATGAACTCACTCGCGAAGGACCTTGCGTCAGGGCTCGACGGCACCACGTGCACCGTCGAGACCTCGACGATGGCCTTCACCGTGCGCCACCCTGCCGCCGCCTCCCCCTCCATCTCAGGCGACGATTCCGTTGCGGCCTGGGAGGTCGTGATCGACGATGCCACAGTCCGCACGGGCGACGCGGTGATCCTCACCAGTCCGTTGCCCCAGTCCCTGGCGCTGCTCGTCGACAGCGAGGTGGAGATGGATTCCACCCTGATGCGCACCGAGTACGACCGCACGATCTGTCTGCTCGTCACTCTCGACCGCCCCGCAGCGCTCCCGTCGACGGGCGCCGTGCAAGGCGGTGACGAGGTGTTCGGCTTCATCGGCGACAACCGGTCCAAGGGCGTCAGTCCCGTGGACGCGATCACCTTCCACGCCAACCCCCAGTGGAGCGAAGCGCACTGGGACGACGACGCAGAACTGCTCGAACTCCTCACCCACGAAGCCCGACGCTGGCTCGGCGACGCAACGATCATCGAGGCGCAGGTGAAGAAGTGGCGCCTCGCCACACCGCGCTCGATCTGGCCGGATCCGTGCTGGGCGTCGGCCGACGGAACGATCGTGATGGCCGGCGACGCATTTGCAGGGCCGAAGGTGGAGGGCGCCCACAACTCGGGCCTCGCCGCCGCGCACGCGCTGCTCTCCTGAAGGGGCGCCGTCTCCGGTTCGATTCTCTGGATTCAGTTGTCGGGCGCTTCGACGTCCGGGTCGATCTGCGGGACGATCGATGTCGACGACGGCACGAACGTCGCCTTCAGATCACCGTCGTACTCCTCGATCTCATCGGGTGGGACGTATTCTCCGCCGCACTGCACCTGTGAGACCTGCTGGGTCTCCAGGTCGACGATCGTGGTGCTGTTCGGACCGAATCGGCGCAGGAAATCACTGAAGCTCGGGATGTCCTCGCCCTCACACGTTCCACCCTCGTCGCTGTCTCGGTCGATCAGCGGCGGATACGCGAGTTCCCAGCCGTTCTCGAAGAGGGCATAGCCTTCCTGCAGGTCGACGATGGGCGGGAACTCGACGGTTTCGCGCGGTGCCTTGGGCAGGATCGCGAACCACACGACCGCCTCACCGAGCACGTCGGCGAGCACGACGCACCGACCGGGCAGGGCGATGGCTCCACAGGAGATCTCCCCCGGGGTTCCCGGCGCGACCCGCATGACGCGGAGGCCGGCTTCGTCGAGCACCGCGTCGAGCACGCCGACGGTCCGGCCGTCGGGTCCGACCTCGAAGTCCTCCGACCGTGTGATGCGCTGAGCCGATGCGACCACATCGATCCGGCGCTCGATCAGGTTACCGTCGGCGTCGCGGTTCGACGGGCCGGCGATGGCGAGCGAGCCCTGCTGGTTGGCGCTCGCGAAGACCGCATCCACACCGACCGCAAGCAACACGAGCGCGGCGATGGCAGCCAGGAACCGCAGCGTCAACACCTGTCTCACCCGGATCACGGTACCGAGCCGACGGGGCCAGCGAGCGGCACACCGACCCGAGAATCCGCTGACACCGTTTGGTCACACCGTGCGGATTGCCACTGCGGCGGCGCGTGAGGCGGCGTCCGCGATCTGGTCGATGACGTCGTCGGTATGGGCGAGCCCGACGAAGATCGCCTCGTATGCGCCCGGTGCCATGGCG
>JBBSOH010000076.1:0-15469 GCA_038259945.1 Acidimicrobiales bacterium | reverse complement strand
GTCCATGATCCTGTCGGGCACGAGCCCGGAGAACGCCGTCGTCGGAATTGCCGAGCACGCGATCGACCCGGCGACGAAGTCGAGATCCAGGGGTTGGCCGTTCCGCGGGTACTCGGCGATCAGCGTGATGCGACTCCCGTCGACGCGAATGCTGAACGCCCCGTCCTGACGCGTCGCCTCGTTGAAGGTGTTCCGAGTGCCGTTGAAGACGAGCGACCCCTCGCTCGACCAGAATTTGTCCAGCTGCTGCGGTGCGGGATTCATGCCGACGGTCCCCGGGATCTGCGTGATCTGTCCGGACGTGAGGTCGAGCACCGCCAACGACAAGGAGCTGTCGATGTCCTGTCGTCCGTCCGACACGGACTGGTGGAAGGCGATCATGCCGCCGTCGGGTGACCAGATCGGGTCGGTCTGACCGGTCTCGACGTTGCCCACGAAGACCGACGGGAACTGCACCAGGCCGGAACCGTCGGCGTTGACGTAGTACGACTCGTAGGAGGGCGCCGAGAGGTTGCCGTTGCTGTTGCCGTTGCGTCCCTCGAAGGTGAATCGTGTGCTGTCGGGCGACCAGCTGAAGTCGCCGGCGTTCTGCGGAATGGCATGTGGACCGAGCTGGAAGTCCGGGGGAGCGTCGAGGATCCGGACCGGCGGGGTGGAGCCGTCGGTCCTCGCGATCCACACGTCGCGGCCGAGTGCGAAGGTGTCGTCGGAGTAGACGATCTTGGCGCTGTCCGGCGAGAAGACGGCGTCTTCGGGTCGCACCGGGAACGGGGTCGTGAGGAGAACGTTGCCGTCGAGATCGATCATGCGGACTCGGGTGTCGGAGCCCGATCCGGGAACGGTGATCGCGAACGACAGATACTCCCCGTTCGGTGAGAACTGGAGTCCGTCCACATAGCGGTCGTCGGAGCTGCCCCGTGGCAGTTCGTAAACGACCCGCTCCTGGCCGGTGGCGAGGTCGCCCGCCACGATGAGGTTCGGGACGGCCGGGTCGGTGGACGCTCGGAAGTCGGCATAGAGCCCACCGGGGGACACCGCACGCGCGAGCGGCAGCTGTCCGACGGCGGTGCCGTCCAGCCGGTATGCCGTTGCTGGGACTCGGTTGAACTCCGATGCGCTCGGATTCACCACGACGCAGTCGTCGTCGATCGCCGCAGTCGTCGTGGTACCGGTTCCGACGGTGGTGAGGGCACCGCACACGAGTGTGAGCGCCAGCGTCGCGCGCCGGAAGCGTTTCGTCCTGATCCAAGCCATGCCCGGCAGATTAATCCGAACCCGGTAACAGATCGACAACACAGGATCGAGGCGCCGACCTGCCCCGGGGAAAATATAGCCGGACCCACCCAGGTCGATCGAGTGAGCGCGCCCGCTCGTGAGCGACGGATGCCTCCGGGGACCGAGAAGAGTGTCGGCCACATGATTCGGGTGCCCAGATCCGCAGGGTCGCCTGGCTCACGTGCCGGGCATCGGCGACAATGGGACCATGCGCAACGGGCGAGCGCTGAGTCGCAGGACGCGAGGAGCGGTCACCTTCGCGGTCATCGGTGTGCTGGTCGCGCCGGTCGCGCTCGACCGGGACAGCTTTCCCCTGTCGACCTATCCGATGTACTCGAGCTCTCGGGGGTCGGAGTCGACGCTCGTCACCGCCCAGGGCGTGAGGGCAGACGGTTCGATGCGCGAGCTCACGCCGACGTTGATCGGTGACAGCGACGATCCGTTGGTCGTGGTCGGTCGACTCCGTTCTGCCCTTGCTACCGGACGCGCCGATGTGCGCTGCGCAGAGATCGCAGAGCGGGTCGAGGCGAGGTCTGCCTATGTCGACGTCGTCGCGATCGAGATCGTCAGCGAACGACACGGAACGGTCGCTCGGACCCTCGGCGAGGACAGCCTGGTCGAACGTACTGTCCGGTCCACGTGCGAGGTGCCGCGACCATGAACCGCGTCCTCGACGCCTCAGCACCGGCGACGCGTCTCGCCGCTCTGCGCGTGGTCGTCGGGGTCTTCGTCCTCGTCTACCTCGTCGGCCGACTGCCGGTCTTCCTCGCGCTCGCCGACCGTCCGCCGGACGACTTCGACGGCGTCGGTGTGCTCGCTCCGCTCGGCGCGCCACCGTCGGTCGGCGTCGTCACCGGGGTCGCCGTCGCCGCGTTCGCGAGCGGCCTGGCATCGACGATCGGCTGGAAGTACCGACCGAACGCGGTCGTCTTCGCCCTGGCCATGCTGTTCCTCACGACGTTGCGCGGGTCGTGGGGTCAGTTGCTCCACTTCGAGAACCTGATGGTGCTGCAACTCATCGTGCTCGCCGCATCGCCCGCCGCCGACGTCTGGTCGGTCGACGCGCGCCGGAGCGCGCCGCACAACACGACCGAACTCGACCCACCGTCCACGCGCTACGGCTGGCCGCTCGCCGTCGCCGGGCTCGTCACCATCACGACCTACGTGATCACGGGAACTGCGAAGCTCCGCTACGGCGGACTCGGCTGGATGTCGGGCGACACGCTGCAGAACCACATCGCCTACACGGCCGTGCGCCTCGACCTGCTCGGCGGCAACCCGGCAGTGCTCGCCGAGGTCGCTGTGCGCCACGCATGGATCCTCGGACCGTTCGCGGCCGGAGCTGTGATCGTGGAATTGTCGGCTCCGATCGTGTTGTTGGGTCGTCGCAGTCGCAACGTCTGGGTGGTCGCTGCATGGCTGATGCACATCGGGATCTTCCTCACCATGGCGATCGGCTTTCCGTCGCCGCTGTTCGGAGTCGCGTTCGCACCGTTCTTCGCCCTCGAACGGGTGCCGGCCCGGCTGCGAGACCGGGTCGCACGAGGACGGCCCGCGCTGCTGCGGTGAATCGCTGCGGGATCAGCCTCCGACGGCGATCGCCGTCTCGCCGAAACCGGCAAGACGGTCCATGCCGCCGCTGCCGCCGAAGAAGAACGCAGGCACCATCACTCGGCCGACGCCAAGATCGGACATGATCTCGACTCCGGCGACGGGGTCCTTCATGTGGGCACCGAACATGGCGTTGATCTCGATGCTGTCAGGGTCGCGTCCGGCATCGTCGGCACCTCGGCGAACCCGAGCGATCAACTCGCGCAGTCGGTCCGTGTCACCCTCGCCGGGGAAGTAGCCGTCCGCGATCCGTACGGCTCGACGGATCGCCGCCTCCGAATCGCCGCCGACGAGGATCGGGATCGACTCCTGCACCGGACGCGGGCTGCAGGTGACCGGTGGGAAGTGGACGAACTCGCCGTGGAACTCGGCGTGCGGGCCCGCCCACAGTGCACGCATCGCGGCGATGTACTCGTCGTTGCGTGCGCCGCGACGTTCCCACGACACACCGAGCGCATCGAACTCCTCCTTCATCCATCCGATTCCCAGGCCCAGTTCGACGCGTCCGCCCGAGATCCGGTCGAGCGTGGCCAACTCCTTCGCGAGCACGAGCGGGTTGCGTTGGGGAACGATCAGGATGCACGTCCCGAGCCGCATCGTCGGAGCGGCCGCCGCGGCGAACGCCAGCCAGATGAGCGGATCGGGGATCGGAGTCTCGGGCCCGGCGGGGATCTTGCCGTCGGCGGTGTACGGATAGCTCGACTCGATCGCGCTCGGCATGATCACGTGCTCGCCTCCCCACAGGGACTCGAATCCAGCAGCCTCCGCGGTCCGACAGATGTCGAACGCCTGATCCTGTTCGATGCCGATGCTGCTGGCGAATGCGAGTCCGAACTTCATGATTCCTCCGAGCTGTCCGTCGTGATCGACGTCGCACCAACGTACGTCGATGACGTCGCCTCGTCGGTGCCGGAGACGTGCCGGAGCCGCCAGGTCCTCCGGGGTCCGCTCCCGTCGCCACCGATCCGCCCCGGGACGACCGTCGGTCTGGGGTGATCGGGAATCGGGACATCGGCATCGTCGAACACGCTGACGTCCGGGCGACGCCGCTGCGTTGGGGCTGATGTGCTCGAGGAGCGCGAGACTGGCTGATGGCCTACATCGACCGACGTCGAGTCCACGACGCCGACGCTCACATCATGGAACCGCCGACCTGGCTCCGCGACCACGCCGACCCCGACGTGCGCGACCGCATCGCCATTCCCGGCTATGCCAACGAACTGGCACAGACCGGCGAGGCGGGAGTGGCAGCGGTTCTTGACGAGGCCGAACTGGACGCGATCTTCGATCGCCTGAAGGATCGCCACCGCAGCGACGAGTTCCTCGCCGACGAGGCACAGGACGTGATGAACCGGAAGAACTTCGCAGCGACCGGGTCCTTCCTCGCCGAGGATCGACCCCGCGTGCTCGACTTCATCGGCGTCGACAGCCAGTTGCTGTTCAACACGTTCCACAACTCGCGGCTGTACCAGTGGGAGCACCCCGATGCGTCGGGACAGATCGACCTCGACCTCGCGTACGGCGCGGCTCGTGCGCACAACCGCGGGATGACCGAGTTCTGTTCCGTCGACGAGCGTCTGCTCGCCACGTGCTACGTCCCGCTCGCAGACTTCGAGCGTGCCGAAGCGATGGCCGGCGAGGCGATCGAGATGGGCGCTTCTGCGCTGCTCGTCGCATCGGGTTGCCCGGCCGGCCACTCCCCGTCGCACCGATCCCTCGATCCGGTGTGGCGTCAAGCCGAGGAGGCCGGCATCCCGGTCGTCTTCCACGTCGGAGGCACCGGCGACCTGATCGACCCGAGCTATTTCCACAATGGACTCC
Source organism: Acidimicrobiales bacterium (assembly GCA_038259945.1). Classification (GTDB taxonomy): domain Bacteria; phylum Actinomycetota; class Acidimicrobiia; order Acidimicrobiales; family Ilumatobacteraceae; genus Ilumatobacter_A. Next base: position 10,762 of record JBBSOH010000076.1, on the reverse strand, counting down.
CGATCCCGCCCGACTTCCACGGCGGCGAGGAGAACTTCCGCTCGGTGGACTACATGTCGATCCCGTACCCCCCGATGCAGACGCTCGCCACGCTGATCTTCGACGGCGTCATGGAACGACACCCCGACCTGCGGATCGGCGTCATCGAGCAGGGGTGCATCTGGCTGCCGAGTTGGCTCAAGCAGATGGAATCCGCAATGGACGCGTTCGGCCGACACGAGGAGCGTCTGCGCGACCTGTCGATGACGCCGGGCGAGTACGTCGAACGCCAGGTGCGAGTGACGCCCTACCCGACCGAGGACGTCGGCTGGGTGACCGACCAGGTCGGCCCGAACATCCTGTTGTTCAACACCGACTACCCGCACGTGGAAGGCGGGCGCCGCCCGTTCGAACGATTCGAACGCAGCCTCGGCGACCGCTCCGACGCCGTGCGCGACCGCTTCTACGGCGACAACTTCGTCGACCTCATGGGTTCAGCGGTCGGAGCACTCGTCTGAGCCCCTCCGCCATGCCCGGTCGGAAGCGACACCCGGTCGTGCGATGAGCAGGGTCGAGCCGGCGCCGCCCGTGGAGCGCGAACTGGGCGGGCGCGAGGCCTGGCTCGCCGTCGTCGTGGCGACCGTCGTCTTCCTGCTCGTCGTCATCGACGTCTCGGCAGTCAACGTCGCCTTCCCGTCGATCCGCGACGATTTCGAGGTGTCCGAGGCGACGCTCGGATGGATCATCTCGGGCTACAACGTCACCCTCGCCGCACTACTCCTCGTGGCAGGCCGGTACGCCGACAGCTTCGGACGCAAGAAGCTTTTCATCCCCGGGGTGGCGATCTTCCTCTTCGGATCCGCTCTCAGCGCGCTGGCACCGAGCGTCGGGTTCCTGATCGCAGCACGAGTCGTGCAAGGCATCGGCGGCGCGATCATCTCACCGACGGCGATCGCCGTCGTCCTGCCCGACTTCCCTGCGAACAAGCGCTCCACGATCATCGGCATCACCGGCGCCACGGGCGCGCTCGGCGCAGTGGTCGGTCCTGCGCTCGGCGCGTTCCTCACCGACGTCTGGTCGTGGCGCGGGATCTTCTGGATCAACGTGCCGATCGGCATCGTCGTCCTGGTGCTCGCCCCGAGGTTGTTGCGCGAGTCGAAGAATCCGGCGGCAACCGGCAAGATCGACCTCGTCGGCGTCCCGATCGGCACGGCGGGGATCGGCCTGGTGATGTTCGCGATCGTCCGCTCGGAGGAGTGGGGCGTCACGGACTGGCGGGTGCTCGCCCTCGCCGGGGCCGGAGCGGTGATGTTGTGGCTGCTGGTGCGTCGATCGCGGGAGCATCCCGAACCGCTGCTCGACCTCGACCTGTTCACGTTGCGCTCGTTCGCCAGCACCAACGCCGGCCTCTTCCTCTATTCGATGGCGTTCACCTCCGGCTTCCTGATCAACTCGCTGCTGCTCCAAGAACTGTGGGGGCAGTCACTCGCCGTCGTCGGAACGTCGCTCGTGGTCGCGCCGCTCGTGGCCACGGTGGTCTCGCCGCTCGCGGGTCGCTACGCCGACCGCATCGGCCATCGTTGGATCCTCGCGTCAGGGAGCCTGCTGAACGGTCTCGTCTACCTGTCCTATGCCGTCGTGCTCGACGAGAGCCCCGCGGTGTGGACGGTGTTCGTGCCGATCAGCCTGTTCGCCGGTGTCGGCATCGGGGCGACCATCGCCACCTGGTCGAGCGCCGGCCTCTCGGACGTGAACCCCGCGCAGTTCGGAACGGCGAACGCCACCGTGAGGACGACGCAGCAAGTGGGCTACGCCCTGGGCATCTCGGTCACGGTCGCGATCCTGGCGGACGTGTCGAACTCGGCGAACATCGGCGACTTCCGCTGGGCGTGGGTCTTCGTGGGCGGTTCCTACCTGGCGTCTGCAGCGATGATCGCCGCGACCTTCCCGAGCGGCAACAGCGAACAACGTTTGGCCTGAACGCTTCGGCCTCCCTCGTCAGTCGCGTTCGGCCCGGAATCCCGCGAACTTCCGATCGATCTCTGCGAGTGCAGCGGCGAGTGCCGGTGATGGCGGCGACATCGGCATCGCCTTGCGCATGGCGGCGGCGAGGGGGACTTCGTCGTCGAGCAACCGCTCCGACAGCCCCTCGATCACGCCCTCACGGTCCTCGATCGAACGGTTCTGGCTGAGCTTTGACTTCGCCTCGATCCGATCGACCGTCATCTCCACGCCGACGATGGCCCCCAACTGCTTGTCGATGAAGTCGACCGGAGCATCGTCGACCGCCCAGATCGGAGCGTCGACGTCGTGCGGCCGCCGTCGCTCGTGGCGATCGGTCAATGCGCTCACCAGGGCAAGCTTCCACGCCGGATCATCCCTGACCGCCACCCTGCCGTGGACGTGGACGACTTCGTAGTTCCAGGTCGGCACCACTCGTGGGTCCTCGGCTTTCGACGGGTACCAGGCGGGTGACACGTAGCCGTCGGTGAGGGCGAAGATCATCAGGGCGTCGACCCCGTCGACCGACTTCCAGTGAGGATTCGCACGAGCGAAGTGGGCACGCAGAACCAGGGAATCGCCACCTGAGTCGTCGACGAGCATCGGCAGGCCGGTCGATTCCAGACCGTGATCGGTCACCGACACCAGATGCCCGAACCCCGCGCGTCGGATCATCGCGACCGCTGCGTCGCGCTCGACTCGGTTCGCAGGAGGAACGTGCATGGAGCGACGGTACCGAGTCGGCCGACGCGACCGCCCCACGCCGCAATCGCAGCCGAAACATGTGTGATCGAACGCGCTCAGCGAGCTCGGACGCACAAGTTTGCTGCAAAGCGAGTACGGGGCACGGGAAGCGGGCGCGTGGACCGGTCTGCCCGGGAAGCCGACGGCACCGAGCGGTAGCGTCCCGTGCGTGATCCTGTCGGACCGGACTCTTCGTGAACAGATCGAGGCGGGGCGCATCGTGATCGACCCGCTCGACGACTCGCTCATCCAGCCGTCCTCGATCGACGTGCGCATCTCCCACCTGTTCCGTGTCTTCCGAAATCACTCGCGTGGAGTGATCGACGTGAAGGAGGACATGCAGAACCTGACCGAGCCGATCGAGATGCCGGTCGGCGACGACGGCATCGGCGACGAACCGTTCATGCTGCACCCCGGCGAGTTCGTGCTCGGCTCGACCTACGAACGCATCGCCGTCCCGAACGACCTCGTCGGACGTGTGGAGGGCAAGTCCTCGCTCGGTCGTCTCGGTCTGCTGATCCACTCGACCGCCGGATTCATCGATGCCGGTTTCGACGGTCACATCACGCTCGAACTCGCCAACGTCGCCAGCCTGCCGATCACCCTCTACCCCGGGATGAAGATCGGCCAGGTCAGCTTCATGCAGATGACGTCACCGGCCGACAACCCGTACGGATCGGGCGCCAAGGGCAGCAAGTATCAGGGCCAACGGGGCCCGACCCCGTCGCGCTACTTCGAGAACTTCGACTGACCCCCGAAGCGTGAGGAAGTGCCTGGCACGATCTCAACGATCGCGCGGGGCGGCCCGGAGCGTGAGTTCCACGACGAGGCCGGTGGGATGGTTGTCGTCGAGTCGGAACGAACCGCCCGACGCGTGAGCGATGCCCGATGCAATCGCCAGGCCGAGTCCGGAGCCGGGGGTTGCGGTGTCCGCCCGCCAGAAGCGCGTGACCGCCTTGACCTTCTCGCCGTCGTCGAGGCCCCGACCCTCGTCCGCCACGAGAACGCTCCACGCCCCGTCGTCACGATTGTTGCCAACAGCGCGGACGGTCACCGTCACCGTGGAGTCGGGGGGCGACGCAGCAAGAGCGTTGTCGATCACGTTGTCCAGGATCTGCTCGACGCCACCCGAGCGGGCGAGAGCCTCGACCGGGCCCGACGGGACCTCGGCCACCAGACGGACCCCGACCAGATCGGCCGTGGCGGTCCAGGTGTCGACCCGGTCGCAGACCAGGTCTGCGAGTCGGATCACCACGTTCGTCGCCGCTCGCTCCGCCGTGGCCAGTTGAAGCAGGTCGTCCACGAGGACGCCGAGCCGCTCCACCTCGGCGACGGCCGACCCGATCTGACGAGCCGAACCCGCGTCGACGTTCGACTCCAGGTTGTCGAGCTGGAGTCTCAGAGCGGTGAGCGGTGTCCGCAACTGGTGGGAGGCATCGGCGACGAACGATCGCTGACGGTCGATCAGTTCGTCGAGCCGGACGGCCATGGTGTTCATGGCCCGTTGCAGCGCGGCGAGTTCGGGTGGAGCACGTGCGTCGATCTCGTCGGGAGACAGGTCACCGCTGGAGAAGCGGTCCGCCGCCGCCTGGAGCCGTCGGACCGGCTGCGTCACGGAGCGGGCGATCGCCGAACCCACGGCGGCGATGGCGAGCAGGATCACGAAGCCGACAGCGGCGAGGCCGATCCAGAAGCGGTGGACGCGTTCGCTGACCTCGTGCGTGTCGAGGGTGAGGCGGACGGCACCGTGCACCGTCCCTCCCGATGCGATCGGGACGGCGACGTAGAGCAGGTCCGTGTCGAGGGTGTCGGAGCGCCGCACCCCGGTCGCACGACGACCGTCGAGCGCGACCACGATCTCGGGACGCGTCGACAGATCGCGTGGCGTGGACGCGTCGGTGTCGATGATGGAGATGCCGGCGTCGTCCACGACCACGACCCGCGCATTCGTCCGCTCGCGGTAGTCGTCGGCCGTTGCCGGATCGGCAGGGCGGTCCTGCTCGACCTCGTCCTCGTAGATCGTGGCGATCACGGTGGCGTCACGTTCGACGTCTGCGGTCAACCGGTCGATCTCGCGCTGTCGGAAGAACACGGCCAACGGCACCTCGAGCAGGACGAGCACCACGATCGTCACGGCGAGGTAGCTGAGGACCAGCCGTCGGGTCATGACGACCCGTCGACCAGGCCGAATCCCACCCCGCGGACGGTTCGGATGCGGTCCGCGCCGATCTTCTTGCGGAGAGACGCGATGTGGACGTCGAGCGTCTTGGTGGACCCCCACCAGTTCTCGTCCCACACCCTGCGGATGATCTCCTCACGGTGGAGGATCGCTCCGGCGTCGGACGCGAGATAGGCGATGAGGTCGTATTCCTTCGGCGTCAGTGAGATCTCGGAACCGTTCACCTCGACACGTCGACTGCGAGCGTCGATCTGCAGCCATCCCAGATCGACCGGGACACTCGCGTCGGAGTCTGTGGACGTCGCGCCCACGACGGTCGAGCGACGCAGCACGGCGCCGATCCGGGCGACCAGTTCACGGAATCCGAACGGCTTCACGACGTAGTCGTCGGCTCCCAGTTCGAGCAGTGAGACGCGATCGATCTCGTCGCCACGAGCGGTCACCACGATGATCGGAACCGCCGAGGCCGCCCGGAGTTGCCGACACACGACGCGCCCGTCGAGGTCCGGCAGCCCCAGGTCGAGCAACACGAGGTCGGCGGGTTCGGCTGCGAGTGCGGCAGCACCGGTTGCCACGTGCTGAACGGTGAATCCCTCTCGGACCAGTCCGGCGCACAGGGCGTCCGCAATGGATGGGTCGTCCTCGACGACGAGCAGCTGCACGGCGACAGCTTCGCACGCCAGTCGCCGCACCGGATGTGGACTCTTCGATCTTTGCCGTCCGCTAACCCTGGGCTACCCGAGCGCTGGAACCTCGATCCGTAGCTTGCATCCACAGACACGCCGTCGTTCTCCTTTCGACGGTCAGTGAAAGGACCACTCCATGAATCGAAGGACCGGATATGTCACCGTAGGCGCCTTGATCGGCGTCCTCGCAGCCGGATCGGTCGCCGTCGCCGCGAACATCGGCATCCTGACCGCTGCCGACCAGAGCCCACTGGGCGACCTCCCTGCGACGGTCGTCGCCGCAGGACCCGCCACCACCGTCGAGCCGACCGTCGTCGACGTGTACGTCGAGACGCCGACCTCGCCCACCGCGAACACGACCGTCGAGACGTCGACCACCACGATCGCTCCGACCGCGACCGTCGACGACGGCGTGCAGGAGTTCGTCGTCGCCGATGCGGGCACCATCGAGGTCGGCGCCGTCGGCGACGGGCTGCAGGTCGTCGCCGTCGATGCCGCCGACGGATGGACCTGGACGACCGAACAGACATCGCCGACATCGCTCGACGTGCGTCTCGTACTCGGAGACGTCACCTACGTCTTCCATGCCGAACTCGCACCGGATGGATCGATCGTGGCCTCGGTCGAGCAGCCGATCGTGGAGATCGTGCAGGCACCCCCCGCTGCGACTCCGACGCCGGGAACCGTCGCAACCGCTCCGGGAGGAAACGCCGGCGCACGCGACGATGACGGGGATTCGGACGTGTACGACGACGACCATGGCTCCGACGACGACCGCTCCGACGACGACCGTTCCGGGAACGACGACGATCACGAGGATGACGATCACGACTACGACGGAGCGGACGACGATGACTGACCGACCGATCACCGGATCGCCGTTCGAGCCCCCGCCGCGCGAACTACCCGTGACCGAATTGCCCACGACCGAATTGCCCACGACCGAATTGCCCACGACCGGCACGTCGTCGATCAGCGATGTTCAGCAGCAACGCCTCGACCAGCTCCGCGCCCGGCGCTCGACGACCGCCTCGACCGGACCGACGGCGACGGAACGCCCGAGCCGTCGAGCCCGTGGCCGACGGCGCGCCCATCCCGCCCAGGCCAGCCGCATCGCAGCGGCCGGCATCGGAGCGGGAGCGATGCTCGGCATCGTCGCCCTGCTGGGTGTGCAGAGCGCCGCAGCGACTCCCGACACCCCATCCGATGTCGGTACGGGTTCCCAGGGCGCAAGTCAGCCACCGACTCAGTCGCCGGCCGTGGCGGCGCCGGTCGTGCCTGCGATCACGGTCGTGGTCCATCTCGTCCCGCCAGCCGATTCGCTGCCGAGCACCGATGTCCTGAGTTCCGATGTCCTGAGTTCCGATGTCCTGAGTTCCGATGGCCTGAGTTCCGATGTCGTGGACCCGGATCCATCGGGCGTCGATCCTGCGAGCGTCGACACGATCGTCCCGCCTGTGCCTGTGGACGGCTCCGACCAACCGGTGATCCTCGAGGCGACGCCCGTCGTCCGCACCATCACCGTGCCGGCGCCGTCGTCCGCGCCCGCGTCCTCCTCACGACCGTCTGCCGCCGCACCGGCTCCGACCCCCGCAGCGACGACCAGTGGCAGTCAGTGAGGTCCGCTTCCGGGTCATGGCGAGCGAGGTGCTCGCCCTTCTCGTCGATCCGTCTCCCGATGCCGTCGCGTCCGTCGCCGATCGTCTCGCCGGGCTCGAGCAGCGGTGGAGCCGATTCGTCGAGACCAGCGACATCTCCCGGCTGAACCGTTCCAACGGAGCATGGACCGAGGTCTGTACCGACACGATCCGACTGTTCCGGGCAATGCAGGCGGCGCACGAGGTCACCGCAGGCGCCTACGACCCGACGTTCCTCCATCTGTTGCTGACGGCGGGGTACACGACCAGTATCGACGACGCCGACCGGATCAGTGTCGTCGTCGACCGGCGTGACGACTCACTGAGCATCCACGACCTCCAGATCGATCCCGTCCGACACCGGGTGAGGGCGCCGGCGGGCCTGTCGGTCGACCCCGGAGGCATCGGAAAGGGACTCGCCGCCGATCTCGTGGTCACGGAACTGATCGGACGCGGCACCGCCGGCGCGCTGGTCTCCGTCGGCGGCGACATCGCCGCTGCGGGGACGCCACCATCCGGGGACGGATGGATCATCCATGTCGACGACCCGCACCGCCCGGGCACCCACCTCACCTCGTGGTCCGTGTCGGGCGGGGGAATCGCGACATCCAGCACCCGGTCGCGCCGATGGACGATCGGCGGCCGGGAGCGCCATCACATCCTCGACCCGATCACGGGTGGCCTCTCAGACACCGACCTCGCTGCGGTCACCGTGATCGCATCCTCCGGCTGGCTCGCCGAAGCGCATGCGACGGCGGCGATCGTCGCCGGCTCCTGCGGCGCGATGGAACACTTCGAACGGCACCACCTGTCCGGCATGGTCGTCGACTCCTCCGGGGCGTGGACCGCGACACCCGACCTCGTCGACGCCGGCGCTGTTGCGTGCGTTGATGCCCGGACACGCGAGCGGGTGGCGTCGTGAGCGGCCAGTTCTGGTGGTACGTCTCGCGGAGTGCCGGCATCGTCGCGTGGCTGTTCATCACGGCCTCCGTCATCTGGGGCATCGTGCTGTCCACCGACCTGTTCCCCCGCCACCGCCGACCGTCGTGGTTGCTCGACCTCCATCGGGGCCTCGGCGCGTTGAGCCTCGTGTCGGTCTGTATCCATCTCGCCGCACTCGTCGCCGACAACTTCGTCCACTTCGACCTGATCGACCTCCTGGTCCCCTTTGCAAGTGAGTGGAAGACGTGGCAGGTCGCACTCGGAGTGTTCGCCTTCTGGGGTCTCGTCGTCGTCGAGGCGACCTCGCTGCTGATGCGCCGACTCCCTCGACGGCTCTGGCATTCCATCCACCTGACGAGCTACGCCACCTTCTTCGTCGGGAGCCTCCACGGCACCTTCGCCGGGACCGACGCGACCAGCACGATGTACGTGGCGACGTCGATCTCCACGACCGTGGTCCTGATGCTCGCGATCTGTTACCGCATCATCACCCGGGGGCGTCCGAGGGTGGCACGCAAGCAGTCACGCATGCGTTCCGACACGGTACGTCCCGACCGGGACAGTTCCGACCGGTCCCGTCCCGATCCGGTCGACGCAAGCGTCGAGTCCGCCCACCGGATGTCACGAGGAATGATCGACCCGCTCCTCTGACCGGGCGTTCGCGACGAGTTCGCGACGCAACTCGAACAGACGGTCGGTGATCGACACGTGGTAGCGGTGCGGGTTGACCAGGCGTCGTACTCCCACGTCGAGGCGCTCGATGTCGGACTCGCAGCGTTGCGCCAGCACGTCCATCGTCTCCGCCGGACCCTTCGTGACAAGACCCCGGAGTTCCTCGATGTGGGAGATGTCCTGGCGACGGATGATCTGGGCGATGCCGCCCTGGGTGGGGTGGTGCACGGTGATCGAATCGGTCGGGAACGGCTCCTCGTCGGCCAGCCCGATCAGGTCGACGATCGCAGCACTGCGATGGTCGTAGAGCCGCCAGACCGTCTTGCGCGCCGGCAGCGGGACCTTGCCCGGATCCTCGGAGATCTTGATCGCCGGCGTCCACTCTCCGTCATCGTCCTCGATGCCGACCAACTTGTAGACGCCGTTCAGCGCGCTCGACCCGTGCGAGGTGATCAGTCGGGTGCCGACGCCGTACACGAGACGCTTGCGGATGGGAGCCGGGTCGATCCCGAGCCGCTCGGCGTCGTCGCCGATCTGGGTGAGGATCTGCCAGATGGTCAACTCGTCGAGATCCGACGACAGCACGATCGACACGTCCGGATAGCCGGCTTCGTCGAGCTGCTTCGCCGCCTGCACCGCAAGATATGCGAGGTCGCCCGAGTCGAGGCGCACGCCCATCGGTTCGTGGCCGTCGGCGCGGAGCTCGTCGAACACGGTGATCGCGTTGGGCACGCCCGACCCGAGGGTGTCGACCGTGTCGACGAGGAGGATGCACTCGTCGGGCGCGGTCTGCGCCATGGCGCGGAACGCACCGAGTTCGCCGTGCCCGAGTGCGATGTACGCCTGCACCAGTGCATGGGCGTGGGTGCCGATCGGTTGCCGCCCGAGCGCGATGGCCGCCTCGACGTTCGACGTCGACGCGCATCCACCGATCAGAGCGGCACGGATCCCCTCGTTCACACCGGTGGCGGGTCCGCGTCGCATTCCGAACTCGAGCACGCGGCCGCCGCGGGCGCTCTGCACGACGCGGGCGGCCTTGGTGGCGATCAACGTCGGGTAGTTCATGTGGTTCAGCAGTGACGTCTCCAGCAGCTGACACACCGCGAGCGGACCGGTCAACGAGATGACGGGCACGTGGGGGTGCACGACGCGGCCTTCGGCGACGGCGCGGATCTCGATGCCGGCGAATCGGTCGGGTTCGCGCAGCCAGTCGAGGAACTCCGCGCCGAACACCGGCGTGTCCGTCGTCGATGTCATCGCTGCGAGGGCTTGGACGTGGGTGTCGGTGATCTCGATGTGCGCGAGCCAGTCGAGGAACGGACCGAGCCCGGCGCTGACGCAGAAGCCGGCCTGGTGGGTGCCGTAGTCCGGAGTGGAACGGAAGAAGTAGTCGAACTGCGAGCGACGCTCGGAGATGCCCTGCGTGACGTACACCTGGGCCATCGCCAGTTCGTACATGTCGGTGAACAGAGGGCCGCGAGTGGTGGCCCAGCGCTCGATGATGTCGGGTCCGAGGGCGGTCACGTCGGTGCGCCGATCACGTCGACGTCGGCGGAGTGCAACTCGTCGAGGACACGGGCCGTGGTGTCGGCATCGCGGTACACCGGTCGGGCGGCGTCCCACAGCACGACGGTCTCGAACCCGGCGGACGCGGCACTGGTGGCGGTGGCGGCCACGCACACGTCGGTCGCGAGACCGCACACGACGACCCGTTCGACACCGCGTTCGCGCAGCAGTCCGGCGAGCCCGGTCGGGATGTCGACGTCGCCGCCCGGCTCGCGCATGGCGAACGCCGAGTAGCCGTCCTCGCCGTTGGTGCCCTTGCGGATCACCGCGGCGGCCCGACGGTTGGGATCGACGCCGTCCATCAGTTCGGCACCCCACGTCCCTGCGACGCAGTGGGTGGGCCAGACGCCGCCGTC
>JBBSOH010000075.1:0-15526 GCA_038259945.1 Acidimicrobiales bacterium | reverse complement strand
CAACTTCACGTGGATGCCGCCGATCCGCTCGGAACGTCCGGTGTTCGACCTGCGTTGGATCAACCACGAGGGCGTCGGCGCGCCGACCTCGGCCGACGCGTGGCACGCGCGTCAGGAACACGACGAGAAGTGGTTGCCGCTGCACCAGTGGTCGAACGAAGCGGAGGAGGCCCTGACCGACGGTCCCCGTCCGATCGAGCAGGTCCCCGAGGGCCAGGAACCGGTCGAGGGCGAGGACGTCGCCGTGGTGGACGAAGACGTCGCCGTGGAGCGTGACGAGTCGTGAGGGTCGAGGCGATCCTGTGGACCGGCGTGACGGTCTACTTCGTCGTGATCGGCGTGACGTATCTGCTCGTCGGTGGCGACACGACCGGCGTGTCGCTGTTGCTGATGGCCACCGGCCTCGGTGGGCTCGTGGCGGGGTGGACGTGGGACTGGAGTCGCCGGCACGACGAGCGCGTGGAGGATCGGGCCGATGTCGACGCCAGCGACCTCACCGGCATCGTCGGCGTCTACCCCACGGCGAGCCTGCGGCCCCTGGCACTCGCTCTGGGGGTGACCGCCATGGTGCTCGGCATCCCGCTCGGTTCGTGGATGAGCATGATCGGCGTCGCCGTCGTCGCCTCCCAGGTCCTCCTCCTCACCAGAGACACCGACACATGAGAACCGCATGGTGTTTCTCGTGATCGCACACGCGAGTCCGGTGGAGCACGGGGTGCTCGTGGTGGCCGGTGTCACTGCGGTGGTCGCCTACGGGTGGGGGTGGTTGCGAACCCGAGACGCGTCCGTCTGGCGACTGACGGCGTGGTGCGCTGGTGTCGCGGTCCTGCTGGTGTCGGTGCTGCCGGTCATGGAGCGTTGGGCCCAGCGATCCTTCACCGGCCACATGGTGCAGCACCTGGCGATGATCGTCGCCGCTGCGCCGCTGCTCGTGGTCGCCCGGCCGGTCATCACGTTGCGAGCGCTCGGGTGGCTTCCCCGTCGCACCACGGCGACCGAGCGCGCGGTGGCGCGGCGGTGGCGGTCGCACGGAGCGATCGCCTCGGCGGCCGCCTTCGTCCTCGTGCTGTACGCGACCCACCTGACGGGGATCTACGACGCAGCGCTGCGCAACCGGTTCGTTCACGACGTGGAACACGTTGCGTACATCGGTTCTGCGATCGCCCTCTGGGCGGCATTGCGGTCGTCCGGTCGCGACGCCGCCTTCGAACGCGTCGGTGCCGTGTTCGGTGTGATCGGTGGCAGTGCGTTGCTCGGTGTCGTGTTGATCTCGGCGTCCAGCCCTCTCGTCGACACGTATGCCACCCGCCTCGGTCCGATCGATGCACTCGCCGATCAGCGTGCTGCGGCATCACTGATGTGGGTGGGCGGAATGGCCACGACGCTGCCGCTCCTGCTCCTCTCGGTCTGGTCATGGGCATCGACCGAGGATCGGATCGCCCACCGCCAGGAATCGCTCACCGACACACGAGCGTCGAACCGGCCGGTCGCGGCCCGACGTGACTGAGATGCGCCCGCTTCCGGTCCGTAGATCGTGATGCGCAGCCGCATCGTGTGACTCCCGACGAGACTCACACATCAGGTGTTGAGCCTTCGGTGGCGCCGGCCTCGAAGAGTCGTTGGAGCATGAGGATGTTGCGGCTCACAGTGCCAGGCGTGTAGCTGCCGGGTTCGATCATCTCCTGGAGCAGGTACCCGTTGTCCATCGCGAGGATCATCTGCGCTGCTTCGTCCACGCGCATCGGAGGCTCGACGCCGAGGCGGTCGCAGTCGGCTCGCACCACCGAGGCGATGACTTCGCGCCATCTGCGTTGGTGGTCGGCGAGCCTGGGACGGTTGGTCGGATTCCGCAGTGCGTGGAGCGTGAACTCCATGTAGAGGATCGGATCCGGGCCCAACGGGCCGTCGCGGTGGCGCTCGGGTGATTCGATCAGGTCGACGAAATCGGTGGGCGACGAGGCGAGGCCGTCGAGGCGGTCCATCTCTGCCATCTCGCGGTCGATGTGATCGTCGATCATCGCCATCACGAGTTCGTTCTTGTCGGCGAAGTTCGAATACAGCGCACCGCGACTGAGGTCGGCTTCGGCACAGATGTCCTCGATGCTGGAACCGTTGATGCCGTCGCGAACGAACACTGCTGCCGCTGCAGCGAAAAGACGCTGGCGGGTGTCCTCTCGGGTCGGGCGAGAACGCTCCCTTGACATGTGAGACAGCATACGCGAACGTACTCGATACACGACCGTATCGAGTGGGAGAGATCATGCAGAACGAGTTCGCCCGGTGAACCCCGACCGGGTGGTGCTGCCCGTGGTCCGTCGGATCGGGCAGCGTCCGCGCCTGTCCAGGACGCTGTTCCGTTTTGCGAAGTACGACCCCTTCGACCCGACGCGCTTCAGTTGGCCGTATCCGTTGTACGACCGGATGAGCGGCGGCGAGCCCGTCGTGTACAGCCGGATGTTCCAGGACTGGACGGTGTTCGGCCACGACGAGGTCCTCGACGTGCTGAGATCACCGAACGTCAGCACGTCGGGCGTCATTTCCAGGATTCGCAACGTCACGCCGTACGACAAGATGTCCCCGCTGGCGATCGACAACTTCGCACGTTGGCTCCTGTTCCTCGATCCTCCTGGCCACACGCACCTGCGCAGTGCGGTGAGCCGGACCTTCACACCGAAACGGATCGCCGCGCACGAGTCGCGGGTGCGGGCGATCACCGACCAACTGCTGTCCGACCTCGCCTGCGACCCCGAACCCGATGTGATGGCCGGATTCGCCTCCCCGCTCCCGGTGCACGTGATCGCCGACATCCTCGGAGTTCCGCACGATCAGTTCGACTGGCTGCACCGTACGTCGAGCGAGATCGCAGGCCTCCTCGAGATCATGCAACCGTTCGATCCGGACTCGATGAGCGAGCGATTCGCCGAACTCCACGACACGTTCACCACATTGATCGGGCAGCGGCGGTGCACACCGTGCGACGACCTGATCACGGCACTGGCCACCGATCCTGACAGCGAGTTGGACGACGACGACATCGTCGCCCTGATCGTCGTGCTGATGTTCGCCGGTCACGAGACGACCACCGGGTTGCTCGGTAACACCGTCCTCGCTCTGAGCCAGTTTCCGGATCAACGATCACTGCTTCGTGAGCGACCCGATCTGATCGACAACGCGATCGAGGAGTTCCTCCGCTACGACCCACCCGCCCAGATCGCCGTGAGGACCACCACCGGGCCGGTGAAAGCCGGACGCTCCACCATCCCTGCGGGTGCCAACGTCGCACTCATGATCGGGGCGGCCAACCGCGACACCCGTCGATGGCCCGGCGCCGACCGGCTCCGCATCGACCGACCGGATCCCAGGCCACTGTCGTTCGGTCACGGCATCCACCACTGCCTGGGCGCTGCACTCACGCGCCTCGAGATGCGAGTGGCAGTTCCCGCGTTCCTCGACAGCTTCGGCGACTACACGGTCGACGCGGACGGCATCGAGTGGAAGCGGAGCACGACATTGCGTGGACCCACCAGCATGACGGTTCGGCGAGGTCGCTGAGTCGCGGACCAGCGTGGGGGGTGCGAAGCAGGCGGTGACCCGAGAATCGCGTGTGGACGAATGCGTCGACAAGATTCTGCACGGCAAGGGCTTTCCCGACCGCTGACGTAGCGTTTCCTCAGTGAGTGACAACGCATCGACGGGCCGGATGGCCCTGGCTTTCGGAACCCTCGGCATCGTCTTCGGCGACATCGGCACGAGTCCCATCTACGCATTCCGCGAATCGTTCGAGGTGTCCGAACTCGAAGTGGCCGAGGCAACCGCATACGGCGTTGCGTCGGTGGTCTTCTGGGCGCTGTTGACCGTGATCTCCTTGAAGTACCTCTTCCTGGTGATGCGCGCCGACAACCACGGCGAGGGTGGGATCCTCGCGCTCACTGCGCTGGTGATGCCCGACAAGGGTGCGCCGCCGTCGAAGATGACAGCGGCGATCGTCACCCTCGGCGTGTTCGGCACTGCGCTGCTCTATGGCGACGGGCTGATCACGCCGGCGATCTCGGTGTTGTCCGCCGTCGAAGGGTTCGAGGTCGCCACCACGGCCTTCTCGAGCTTCGTGATCCCGGTGTCGATCCTGATCCTGATCGCCCTGTTCGCGGTGCAGTCGCGGGGGACGGCGGGGATCGCCCGGGTGTTCAGCCCGATCATGGTCGTGTGGTTTACCACGCTCGCCGTGCTCGGCATCCGCCAGATCATCCAGCATCCCGGGGTGCTGGCAGCGGTGTCGCCCAGCTACGGCATCGAGCTGTTCATCGACCATCCGCTGCGCGCCTTCCTCTCACTCGGCTCGATCTTCCTCGTCGTCACGGGTGGTGAGGCGTTGTATGCCGACATGGGCCACTTCGGCCGGATCCCGATCTCGATCTCGTGGTACGGAATGGTGCTCCCGAGTCTGTTGGCGATCTACTTCGGGCAGGCCGCCCTCCTCGGCAACGGCGACGGGCAACTCGGCAACCCCTTCTACGACATGGCGCCGAAGTGGGGAGTGGCGCCGCTCGCCGTTCTGGCCACGTGTGCAACGGTCATCGCCTCCCAGGCCCTGATCTCCGGTGCGTTCTCGCTGACCGCTCAGGCCGTGCAACTCGACTACCTGCCGAGGCTCGCGATCCGGCACACCTCAGCCCAGCACGTCGGACAGGTCTACGTCCCACTGGTCAACTGGCTGCTGATGATCGGGTGCGTCGCACTGATCCTGATCTTCCGCACGTCGAGTGCGCTGGCAGCTGCCTACGGCATCGCGGTCACCACGACGATGCTGATCACGACGCTGATCTTCTACCGCCTGGTTCGCGATCGTTGGGGCTGGTCGACGCTCAAGGCGCTGGTCGTGCTGATCCCGTTCATGGTGGTCGATGTCGGATTCCTGTCGGCGAACATCCCGAAGATCCCGGCGGGCGGATGGCTGCCGCTGCTCGTCGGCTTGGTACTCGTCACGCAGATGACCACGTGGCGCAAGGGTCGCCAGCTCGTGGCGAAATCCCTCAACGATTCGAACCGCTCGCTCGAATCGGTGATGGAAGATGTTGCCGAACGGGGGCTTCCGCGGGTGCCGGGAACGGCGGTCTACATGTTCCGCGACAACGGCAGCGTGCCTCCGGCTCTGGCCGCGAACGTGCGTCACCATCACGTGCTGCACGAGAACGTGCTCCTCGTGTCGGTCGAGGTGTCGGAGGATCCCCACGTCGGGGTCCGCAAGCGGGCGCGCCACATCCGGCTCCCCGGCGATGTGACGCACATTCGGATCACCTTCGGCTATCTCGACGAGCCCGACGTGCCTGCCGTGCTCGCTGCACACGTCATCCCGCACCACCCGTTCGACGTCGACGAGGTCACCTACTTCCTCGGACGCGAATCGGTCACCGCCGGCAATCGGCCGGGGATGCATCCGTTGCGGGATCAGCTGTTCGTGCTGCTGCATCGCGGTGCAGCCAGCGCGTCGCGCTTCTACCACCTCCCGGCCGGCCAGGTCGTCGAGGTGGGTGCGCAGGTCGAGCTGTAGTTCGGTCCGGATGAACAAGCTCCTGCGTGACTACACGATCGGCTGACATGGGCAGTCGATCGCTCTCCGTCGTGGTGGAACGTCCCGTCGTCGCGTTGTGCGTGGGCAAGGACTGCGCGAAACGTTGTGAATTCGCGAAGATGCGCACCACGCTCGAGACCGAGTGCGATGTCCTCGATCTGAAGTGCGTCGGTCTGTGCGACGGACCCGTCGTGGTGATCGACCCCGGAGCCCGACGTCCGGCGGTCTACTCGAAGCTCCGTTCCAAACGCCAGCGCCGCCTGGTGCTCGCGGCGGTGATGGGGGAGCGACGTGCGCGCCGGGACCTGGCCGGAAACAGCGTCGACAAGTCCAAGGTCCTCGCCCGAGTGTCGCGTCAGACCAAGCGTCGCCTCACGGTGCGCCCCACAGCAGCCTGACCGTTCCTAGCTCTCGGCCATCTTGCGGATGACTCCGTCGTTGTCGACCACCACGGCCAGATCGTGCTGGCGCAGCACCGCCACCAACGCGGCGAAGTGGCGACGGTTGCTCACCGACAGCGCCGGCGTGCGGGCGGCCGTCGACAGGTCGAGTCGGCCGAAGTCGAGCTCGCCGTGACCGATCACGATGGTCGCTCCGACGCGTGACGGAGCCAGCCAGTGGATTGCGAGCTCGGCCACGTCGGCCAGTCGCTCGCCGAGTTCGGGCATCCCCGATGCCAGCGCAGTGCGCAGCGAACTCGCCGTGGGCCGCGACTGCCAGTGTCGTCCGTCCCAACTGATCACCGAGTCCTCGACGAAGATCCGCACGACGTCGAGCACAGGTGTGCGTTGCACGATGGCGCCGCCGGTGAGCTGCTGCAGGTGGACGAGGTCGACCTCGAACAGCATCGACCGCTCGAAGCACGCGAGCGCCACGTGGCCCTCGACGTCGCGTACGAGATACGACGACCTCCCGTCGGCGTAGGTGCGTGCCAGCATCGGGTCACCGTCGAGCGGTCCCGCATCCGCGAACTCCGATGGATGGTGCATGCCGCGTGTCACACGTCGGTCGGTCGCATTCCGCCCCTCCGGTATTTACGATACTGGACGGTTCCGTATTGGAAGAGATGAGAAGAGTGAGCGACAGATGACAGTGATCGACGATCAGAAGCGCCGACCGGACGACGACGCCCAGCCCTCTCCGGTGCGCCCCGTCCCCGCCCTCGATGATCTCGACCCGGTGGTCCACGATCGCCGGTGGCTGGTGCTCGGCGTGCTGTGCCTGAGCCTCCTCATCATCGTGATGGACAACACGATCCTGAACGTGGCGATCCCGTCGCTGATCACCGAGCTCGGTGCGAGCAACAGCCAGATCCAGTGGATCATCGACTCCTATGTGATCGTGTTCGCCGGGCTGCTGCTCACCGCCGGCAGCCTGTCGGACCGTTTCGGCCGGAAAGGCGCCCTGCAGATCGGCATCGTGCTGTTCGGCCTCGGCTCCACCGCCGCTGCGCTGTCGGGCTCCGCCGGCGAGTTGATCGCGGCGCGAGCCTTCATGGGGATCGGCGGGGCACTGATCATGCCGTCCACCCTGTCGATCCTCACCAACGTCTTCCGGGACCCGAAGGAGCGTGGACGCGCCATCGCGGTGTGGGCGGGATTCTCCGGCCTCGGCGTCGCCATCGGTCCAATGGCCGGCGGCTTCCTCCTCGAACACTTCTCGTGGCACTCCGTGTTCTGGGTCAACCTGCCGCTCGGCGCCACTGCCCTGCTGCTGGGCGCATTCCTCGTCCCGACCTCGCGTGACCCGAAGCAGAGCCGGCTCGATCCGGTCGGTGCAGCGCTCTCGATCGTCGGTCTGGCATCACTGCTGTTCGGCATCATCGAAGGTCCGGCCAAGGGCTGGACCCACTCGACCGTGATGGTCGGATTCGCCGTCGGCATCGTCGCCCTCGGTTCGTTCATCGCCTGGGAACTCCACACCGCGAACCCGATGCTCGACGTGAGCGTGTTCCGCAACGCCCGGTTCTCGGCGGCGAGCGGCACCATCACCATGGTCTTCTTCGCCCTCTTCGGCTCGCTGTTCCTGATGACCCAGTACTGGCAGCTGGTCCACGGCTACTCGCCGCTCCAGGCCGGCATCCGCCTGCTGCCCCAGGCGTTCACGATGATGCTCGTCGCCCCGCTCTCGGCGCGACTCGTCGAGCGTGCGGGAACCAAGCGGATCGTGCTGACCGGCCTGGTGCTGATCATGGTCGGGTTGTCGCTGCTGTCGTTGATCCAGCCCGAGACCCCGTACGTCGTGGTGATCTCGTTCCTCGTCGTGATGTCGGCGGGGATGGGCATGACCATGGCTCCGGCCACCGAGTCGATCATGGGATCGCTTCCCCGCGAGAAGGCCGGCGTCGGTTCGGCCATCAACGACACCACCCGCCAGGTGGGCGGTGCGCTCGGCGTGGCGATCGTGGGTTCGGCGGTGTCGAGCGTGTACGCCAGCCGACTGACCGAGGTGGCCGATCGGTTCGGTCTGAGTTCTGCTGCCGGAACCGAGGCCCAGGCCTCGCTCGGCGGTGCGCAGCGTGTGGCGTCGGGGCTCGGTGCCGACGCCGCCCGGTTCCTCGACGCGGCCAACCAGTCGTTCGTCGATTCCATGTCGATCGGCCTGCGCGTCGGTGTGGTCGTCGTGGCCGCCGCGGCGCTGATGGCGTGGCGGTTCCTCCCGTCGCACGCTGCCGACGAATCGACGTCAGGGCCCATCGATGTGAGGCCGAGTGTCGTCAGCGCCCCCGGTGGGTCGCCGTCGGTCGTCGGTGCTGCGACACCGGCGGGCGCAAGCCTCCGGTCGACGACTCCGGGAATCTCTCAGGGAATTCCGGCGAGCATCTCGAAGGCGTCGATCGATCGGCCATGATGGCCGCCATGGTCGCAACGGAGGAGACGTCGGCGTCGGTCGATGAGCCCGTTCCGGGGCGTCGCGGTCGCCCCCGCTCGGCCGAGGCGGACGATGCGATCTTGGCGGCAACGCTCGAACTCGCCGGCGAGGTCGGGATCAACGGCATGTCGATGGACGACCTCGCCGCGCGTGCCGGGGTGTCGAAGGCGACCGTCTACCGTCGCTGGCCGAGCAAGGAGACACTGGTCATCGCCGCGTTGGACTCGGCGATCGTGCCGCTGGACGACGTCGACACCGGCTCGCTGCGAGGCGACCTCGATCTGTACCTGGGCGAACTGGTCCAGAGATTCGGTCGGAACCCGATGAACGACATCCTGCCGCACCTGATCGAGGCCGGGTGTCGTGACGAGGCCGTTCGGTCGTCCCTCGACGACTATGTCCGTCACCGGCGTGCACCGTTGCGCGGCGTGTTCGACCGGGCCCTGGCGCGTGGTGAGTTGCGTGACGACGTCGACCTAAACGTGCTGATCGACGCGGTGATCGGACCGTTCGTCTACCGGCGGCTCCTGACTCGTGATCCGATCGACGAAGGTTTCGTCGCCCGTCTGTTGTCGATCCTGCTTCCGGCGCGCTGACCGGTTCAGTCGCTCGTCGGAGCGACGACCAGGACCGCGGGAAGGCCCCCGTCCAGCAGTGCAGCAGCCACGTCCGTCGATTCGACGACCACGAGATCCACCGGATGGCGATCGACGTACCGCTTGACCACCGACACCAGTTCGCCACGCACGACGGCTTGTGTCACCGGCCGATCGCCAAAGCCGCCGGCAGTCGCCGCTGCCGCTGCGTCACCGGCGATGAGGTCCTCCGTGGCTCGCGCGTCCATCTCCGAAGGAGACAGCACCGGCGCAGCGAAGCCCGTGGCTCCTGATGTGAAACGGGGATGGTCGGCGATGACCGACACGATCGACCAGCGGACCTCCTCGCCGAGGACGCGAGACGCATTCCTCGCAGAGTCGGGAGATCGTCGCGCTCCGTCCAGGACGAACAGTGCATCGGACACAGAAGTGCTGGCGATCATCGCGCGGGTGTTCCCCGAGCGGCGTCCATCCAATCTCGTCCGAACGGGTGGAACCGGCCCGGGCCGTCTCGTCGGTGGTTGGGTGCAGTGCGCGGTGGGTATCGACGTGCATGGGCGTGGGCGCGACCACCCCACGGATCGAACACACCACGAAGACCACAGGAGCACGCCATGACCGACCACACCGATGACACCGTTCCGAACAGCCCGGGTGACCTCCCCGGCAACCCCGAGAAGGACCCACAGGACTGGGTGACCGGCGACGAGAAGATGACCGGTCCACAGGCGTCGTACCTCCGGACACTGAGCCAGGAGGCCGGAGTCGACTTCGACGAGTCGATGACCAAGGCCGAGGCGTCGCAGCGGATCGACGAGTTGCAGGCCGAGACCGGCCGAGGCGAGACGGACGGCTGAGACGCAAGGCCCGAACGCATTCGAAGTCGGGGACTCGGGCCGCAAACGCGTGGATGACGGTCCCCATGTAGACCGTTCTCCATGATCGACTACATCAAGAAGATTCAGAAGAAGGCCGGACACGACCTGGAGGCGGGGGAGCAGATCCTCGACGCACGGGTCATCTCGCCGGCGGGTCACGCGTTGCGCGGCGCCGTCGGCGGAGCGGTGTTCGCCAACCTGGGCACCGGTGCGAAGATGATCGCCGACCGCCGTGCACGCAACATCGACAGCGCCCAACGTGCAGCAATCGAGGCGCGTGGTGGGATGGCGGCGGACTTCCCCACGGGGAAGTGCTACTTCACGCTCACCGACCGCCGGATCCTCGTGCATTCCTTCGGTGCCATGTCCGGAGCGCCGAAGGATCTGCTGGCGGCGTATCCGCTGACCGACTTCGCCGGCATCGACGCGAAGCAGGGCAAGCTGATCTCGAAGATGACGCTGGTGATGGCCGACGGCACCTCGGTTCCACTCGAGGTGTACAAGGGCGGTGGCGACCCGGCAAACCTCGTCGGCGCCTTCAACCAGGCGATCGAAAGGATCGCCGCCTCGCTCGGCTGATTCGCTGGCCGAAGGTCTGGGCTGGTGGCCACGGCGATGGGTCGGTGTGTGAAATGTGATTTGCTGGAGCGGTGAGCACGACACACCGCAACGCCTACATGACCGACGAGTTGGAGGCGATCTACGAACAGACCGTCGAGTTCGTCTCCAAGGAGGTCGAGCCGCACGGTGATGCCTGGGAGGCGGCCGGCAAGGTGCCTCGCGAGACCTTCCAGAAAATGGGTTCGTTGGGGATGCTCGGGTTGCGTGTCCCCGAGGAGCACGGCGGACTCGGACTCGGCATGGTGGCGTCGGCCACGTTCAGCGAGGCGCTCGGCGCATCGACGTATGCCGGTTTCGACGCGTCGGTCCTGGTCCACACCGACATGGCCGGCCCGCACCTCGTCAACTCGGGCACGCCCGAACAACTCGAGCAGTGGCTGCCGAGCGTGCTGTCGGGCGACACGATCCTGTCGATCGGTGTGAGCGAGCCCGATGCCGGCTCCGATGTGGCCGGCATCCGCACCTCAGCGGTGAAGGACGGCGACGGCTGGCGGATCAACGGCACGAAGACGTACATCACCAACGGCGTCTACGGCGACATGACGATCCTCGCGGCCAAGACCGACCCGGACAACAAGTACGGCATCACGATGTTCCTCGTACCGGCCGACACCGAAGGATTCTCGGTCGCGAACAAGTTGGACAAGCACGGATGGCGCTGCTCGGACACCGCCGAGTTGGTCCTCGACGACGTGTGGCTGCCGGATTCCTCGGTGCTCGGCACCGTTCATCGCGGCTTCTACGAGACGATGAAGAACTTCCAGAACGAGCGGATGGTCCTCGTCGGAATGGGAGTCGGTGCCGCACAGGCAGCCATCGACCTCACGAGCGAGTACGTCGCCAACCGACCGGCATTCGGTGGGCACCTCTCCGACCTCGGCGCGATCCGTCAGCGGATGGCGATGTGCCAGGCGAAGGTCGACGCGGTGCGGGCCGGGATGTACCACGCGGCGTGGCTCGGCGATCAGGGCATCGACAACGTGCGCGCCATGTCGGGCGTCAAGGCCCTGGGCTGCGAAGTGGTCAACCAGGTGATGTACGACTGCCTCCAGTTCCACGGGGGCATCGGGTACATGCGTGAGTCCACGATCGAGCGGATGACCCGTGATGCGCGCATCCTCCCGATCGGCGGCGGCGCCACCGAGGTGATGCTCGAGGAAGTCGCCAAGCGCCTCCTCTGAGGATCGTGCAGCGTGCTCGGGATGCGAGAATCGAAGCATGGCCGATGCAGCAGTCCCTGCCGATGACGTCGACAGCAACGGCTGGTTCCTCAGCATGCACTGCTTCACGAAGTACTCAGCTAGACTTCTAGAAGTCTAGAACTCTTCGAGAAGTGAGGCCCCGATGCTGCAAGTCGACACCGTCCAACGACAACGCATGACCGAACCCGATGCCGAGGGCTACTTCGGCGACTTCGGTGGACGTTTCGTGCCCGAACCGTTGATCGGCGCGTGCCAGGAAGTCGAGGCCGCCTTCCGCGACGCTTGGTCCGACGACGCGTTCCGTCAGGAGTTCCTCGACGTTCTCACGCACTACGTCGGTCGGCCGTCGCCGATGACCGAGTGTCTCAACCTCGGCGCCGAGTTGGGTCTGCGACTGTTCCTCAAGCGTGAGGACCTGAACCACACCGGCAGCCACAAGATCAACAACGTGATCGGCCAGGCACTGCTCGCCAAGCGGATGGGCAAGACCCACCTGATCGCCGAGACCGGCGCCGGCCAGCACGGCGTGGCCACGGCGACGGCCGCCGCGTTGATGGGCATGGAGTGCACCGTCTACATGGGCGAAGTGGACATGAAGCGCCAAGCGCTCAACGTGTTCCGCATGGGTCTGCTCGGTGCGAAGGTCATCCCCGCGTTGTCCGGCAGTCGAACGCTGAAGGACGCCGTCAACGAGGCCATGCGCGCCTGGGTCAGCGAGGTGGAGCACACGCACTACTGCATCGGCACCGTGATGGGCCCCCATCCGTATCCGTGGATGGTGCGCAGCTTCCACGAGATCATCGGATGCGAGTCGCAGCGTCAGATGATGTCGCTGTTGGGCAAGCAGCCCGACGTGGCCGTCGCCTGTGTCGGGGGTGGCTCGAATGCGGCCGGCCTGTTCGCCGGGTTCGCCGACCACGAAGAGGTCCGCCTGGTCGGGGTGGAACCGGCCGGCGGTGCAGCGATCGGGCGGGGCATCCCGGCGATCGTGCACGGGATGAAGGCGCACTTCATGCAGGACGAGGTCGGTCAGGTGCTCGAAGCCGAATCGATCTCGGCGGGCCTCGACTACCCCGGAGTGGGGCCGGAGCACTCGTTCCTGTCCGACATCGGACGAGCCGAGTACCACGCGGTCACCGACGAGCGGGTGCTCGTCGCCTTCCAGAAACTTGCACAGACCGAAGGCATCATCCCCGCTCTCGAATCGGCGCACGCGATTGCCTGGGTGATGGACAACGCCGCCGAGCTCGCCGGCAAGAACGTCGTGGTCAACCTCTCGGGCCGGGGCGACAAGGACGTCCAGCAGGTCCAGGAGATGCTCGAAGCCGAGCAGAGCGGTGCCGAATCATGACCGATGTGTCGTCACGTGGGGCAGCGGTGTCCGCCGGTACCTCGTCGTCACCGCAGCCGCCGATCGCCCTCGGCGCCGCGCTGGTGGCCGCCCGTGATTCCGGTCGCAAGCTCCTGATGCCCTACGTCACCGCCGGCATCATCCCCGACTGGGTCGACCTCGTCGAGGCGGTCGTGGAAGCCGGAGCCGACGCCGTCGAGATCGGCATCCCGTTCTCCGACCCCGCCATGGATGGCCCGACGATCCAACAGGCGTCGGTCCAGGCGCTCGACAACGGGATCACCCCGCACGGTGCTCTCTCTGCTCTGCGCGAACGGGCCATCGGCGTACCACTGATCGCGATGACGTACTACAACCTCGTGTATCGATACGGCACCGAACGTTTCGCGTCGGACCTCGCCGCGAGCGGGCTCGGTGCGGCGATCCTGCCCGACCTCCCGATCGAGGCGGCGGGGGAGTGGCTCGCTGCGGCGGAGGCGCACGGGATCGAGAACGTCCTGCTCGCTGCCCCGGTCACCACCGACGAACGTCTGGCGTTGCTCACGTCGAAGACCCAGGGATTCATGTACACCGTGAGCACGATGGGCACGACGGGGGAACGGGCGAACCTCGACGACGCCGGCACCGTGCTCGCCCGCCGCGTGAAGGCGATCAGCGACGTGCCGGTGGTGATCGGCTTCGGCATCTCCACACCGGAACACGCAGTGGCGGCCTCGCGCGAATCCGACGGCGTGGTCGTTGCCTCGACCCTGATGCGCACGTTGCTCGACGGTGGCAGCATCGAGGATGTCGCGAGCCAGGTCCGCGACATGCGCCGAGCCCTCGACGCCGCCTATTGAAAATCGAAACCACACGGTGTCTGACACCGTGTGGTTTCGGGCGCGGTCCTAGGGTCGGGCCATGACTTCACTCGACACGGCACCGTCGACCGCTCCCACGATCCAGGGCGAGATCCGACCCGATCTGCACCCCAGCGGGGTCAACCACCTGGCCATCTCCACGACGGACATGAAGGGTCAGCTGACGTTCTGGGCCGAGGTGCTCGGCTGCCCGACCCGAGCGCTGTACTGGATGCACGGTGTGGCGAACACGTTCCACGGCTTCGTCGAACTGTCGAGCGACTCCTACGTGGCCTTCGTGCAGCACCCCGACAACCGCAGCGAAATCGAGTACGGGGTCACCCACGCCGGCAACCCGGGCGCGCCCGTCACCGGGGGAGCGACTCAACACATCGCCCTCCACGTCGACACCCTCGACGACGTGCTCGCCATGCGCGATCGCATCCGTGTCAACGGTGTGCAGGTGATGGGCCCGATCGACCACGGCATGATCCAGTCGATCTACTTCGCCGGCCCCGAAGGGCTCAGCCTCGAAGTGTGCTGCGGCCACGACATCGACGAGAAGCAGTGGGTCGACCCGGAAGTGCAGGGCCTGTGCGGAATCTCGGCCGAAGAACTCGCGGCACTCACGTCACCGTCGCCGACGACGGTCGGACCGACCCCGGTGCCCCAGCCCGACGCACACGAGTCCAAGCCGCAGATGCACTACCCCAAGCCGGTGTACGACTCGATCATGGGCACCTCCGATGCCGACATGTGGGCCATGGCAAGCCACCCCGAACCACCCGTCCCCATCCCCGACTGATGAGGAGAGCGGACACCGTTTGGTTGACGCCATGTGGTTTTGTCAGCGGGAGAGGGTGCCGGTCTGCCAGATCAGTACCTCGGCGCCGTCGTCGCCGGCGGTGATCGTCGGGCTGCCCGCAGCGGTCATCCGCACCGCATCGCCGGTGCCGAGCGCACCCTGCTGTTCGAAGTCGACCGAGCCCTTGGCGACGAAGACGTGTGCGAATGCGGCGTCCGGGACGTGGACCCGTTCCCCGGGGGTGAGGCGTGCTGCCCACAGTGCAGCGTCTCGCTGCTGGATCGAGATCGCCGAGTCGTGGCCCATGCCGGATGCAACGGGCACGAGACCGCCCTTCGCCAGATGCTCGTTGATGTCCATCTGCTCGTAGCCGGGATCGACCCGGTCCGTGTCCGGGACGATCCACATCTGGATGAAGTGGACATCGGCATCCTTCGACTTGTTCTTCTCCGAATGCCAGATCCCCGAGCCGGCGGTCATCCGCTGTGCGAGCCCCGGCTAGATCAGGCCGCGGTTGCCCTCGGAGTCCTTGTGTTCGAGTTCGCCATCCAGCACCCACGTGACGATCTCCATGTCCTGATGGGGGTGGGTGTCGAAACCGGTGCCGGCGGCGACGCGGTCGTCGTTGAGGACGAGCAGTTGCCCGTGGTGGATGTTGTTCGGGTCGCGGTGGTGTCCGAAGCTGAACGAATGGTGGGAGTCGAGCCAACCGGCGGCGGTGTGGAAGCGATCAGTGGCCCGGTGGAGTCGGATGGACGATGTCATACCGCTTCCAACATCATTGTGCCCGCAAT
>JBBSOH010000074.1:0-15601 GCA_038259945.1 Acidimicrobiales bacterium | reverse complement strand
AGGGACGGGACCGCGAGGGTGGACTCGGGTTCGAGGAAGGCGTGCTCGATCCGCTGGGTCTGGAAGGTCTCGTCGACCGTGAATGCCGCCGACGCCAGCGCCGACTCGACGTCACCGCGCGTGTACGTGGACGTGGACAGGATGTTGCCGTCGAGTTCCCACACCGCCGGCTCGCTGGACTCGATCACCCGCACG
The DNA here is from genome assembly GCA_038259945.1 of Acidimicrobiales bacterium. Classification (GTDB taxonomy): domain Bacteria; phylum Actinomycetota; class Acidimicrobiia; order Acidimicrobiales; family Ilumatobacteraceae; genus Ilumatobacter_A. Next base: position 15,406 of record JBBSOH010000074.1, on the reverse strand, counting down.
GGGTCGACCATCGGCTCGTGGACCTCGTACTCGACGACGACCAACTCGGCGGCGGCCCGCGCGACCTGGCGTGTGTCGGCGACGACGATGGCGAGCACGTCGCCGAGGTACGAGGTGCGCCCGCCGACGGGGATCATCACCGGCCAGTCCTTGTGGATGATGCCGACCCGACGCGCCGCAGGGATGTCATCGGCGGTGAACACGGCGGTCACGCCGTCGACCGCGAGCGCAGACGACGCATCGATCGCGACGATGTCGGCGCGGGCGTGTTCGGTGAGACGCAGTGCGCCGTGCAGCATGCCCGGCACGGTCATGTCGTCGATGAAGTCGCGTGCGCCGATCGACAGCTCGCGTCCTTCGTACTTGATGCCACGCGAGCCCACGCCGCCCGGATGCACGACGACCGGGACGTCGTTCTGGGCGAGGGCCTCGACTGCATCGAGCACCTTGATGTACCCGGTGCACCGACACAGGTGCGCACCCAGGTGGCGCGATGCCTGCTCGCGTGTCAGTTCGGACCCGTTCTTGTCGATCAGCGCCTTCGTGCGCACGACGATCCCGGGGGTGCAGAACCCGCACTGGAGCGCACCGCAGGCGGCGAACGCATCGGCGTAGCGGTCGACCTCCTCGCTCGGCAGGCCCTCCAGGGTGACGACGTCCTTGCCGGCGATCTTCTCCATCGACGTCTGGCACGACACTCGTGCCTTGCCGTCGATCAGCACCGTGCAGCAGCCGCACTGGCCGGTCGGCGAGCAGCCGTCCTTGGCCGACGTGATCCCGAGTTCCTCGCGCAGTGCGGCGAGCAGGTGCGGGTGGTCGTTCGACGCCGAGACCGTCGAACCGTTGAGGGTGAATTCGCTCATGAGGTGAGTCCTTGCTTCCTGGTCGTTCCGTGGGCTTCCTGGTCGTTCCCGGCTGCAGTTCGTGCCCGTCCGTGGTCAGTCCCGGTCGTGATGTTCGAAGTCCGGTTGGTCACGAGCAACGCTCTCGACCAGTGACTTCGTGCTGGGGTCGGTGATCACCGAGTACATCTCGGGGCGGCGGTATCTGTCGAAGTCGAACAGAGTCTTCTTGTAGCGTTCACACATGTCGAGGTCGCATCGGGCCGTGATCAGCTCGTCGCCGATGGTCGTGGCCTGCGCCACGATCTGACCCGACGGGGCGATGATCGACGTCTGCGCGAGCGACTCGACTCCCTCCTCCACACCGCCCTTCGCCACTCCCACGACCCACGTACCGTTCTGGTAGGCGCCGGCCTGCATCACGAGGTGATTGTGGAACGCCTGCAGCGGATTCTGTGACGGGTCGGGGGCGTAGTTCATCGGCGTGTTGTAGCCGATGAGCACCATCTCGACGCCCTGGAGACCCATCACCCGGTAGGTCTCGGGCCAGCGCCGGTCGTTGCAGATCGCCATGCCGATCCGGCCGCCGAAGGCGTCGTGTACTGCGAACCCGTCGGGCGACTCCTCGAAGTAGCGGCGCTCGAGATGCTGGAACTTGCGCCAGGGCTCGTAGGACTCGTGTCCGGGGATGTGCACCTTGCGGTACTTCGCGACGATCTCGCCATCACGTCCGACGAGGACGTACGTGTTGTAGCGGTGGCGCACACCGTCCGCATCGGGCGGGGTCAGCTCGGCGTAGCCGAGGCAGAAGCCGATGGCGAGCCGCTTCGCCTCGTCGAACAGTTTCTGGGTCGCAGCGGACGGCATCTCGATCTCGTAGTAGCTGTCGAGTTCGGTCGTGTCGCCCCCGATCGGGCCGTTGCCACCCTCGTCGAGGATCCAGCGTGGAAAGAACGTGGTGAGCGCGAGTTCGGGGAACACGACGAGTTCGCAGCCGTTCTGTGCGCCTTGGCGCAGCAGCTTCAACAGGCGTTCGATCACGTCGGCACGTGGTTCGTCCCGGGCGACCGGGCCGAGTTGGGCGGCGCCGACCCACAACTCACGGGGACGGTGCGGTGCGTCGAGGGCGGACTGAGCGGTCATGCGAACTCCATCAAGCGGACTCTCGTGCGACGTCCATGTCGACGAGGCGCAACATCACGTCGAGCAGGACGTTGGCGCCCGCCTCGATGTCGTCGGGCTCGGTGAACTCGGTGACGTTGTGGCTGATGCCGTTCACGCTCGGCGTGAAGATCATCGCGGTCGGGCAGACGCGGGCGAACATCTGCGCATCGTGTCCGGCACCCGACGGCATCCGCCTGGTGGACAGCCCGGCGTCGCGTGCAGCGGCCTCCACCACGTCGACGACGCGTGCGTCGAATTCGACCGGCTCGAAACGGGCCAGCATCCGCGTCTCCACGCCGACCCCTTCCGCTTCTGCTGCCTGGGCCAGGTGGCCGCGGAACCGGGTCTCGGCCTGCTGCAGCACGGCGTCGTCGGTGTTGCGCAGGTCGACCGTCATCACGGCCGTGGACGGCACGACGTTGACCAGGTTCGGGTGCAACGTGAGTGCGCCGACCGTGGCCACCTGGGATCCGCCGATGTCCTTCGTGAGGCTGCGCACGAACACGTTGACGTCGGCGGCGACGACTCCGGGATCGTGACGCAGACGCATCGGTGTCGTGCCGGCGTGGCACGACTGGCCGGTGAGCGTCACCTCCGTCCAGGAGATGCCCTGGACGCCTTCGACCACCCCGATGGTGATCCCCTCGTCCTCCAGTACCGGCCCCTGTTCGATGTGCAACTCGATGAATGCGTGGGGAACGCGCCCGGGCGTCGGCGCCGCTCCCCGGTACCCGATCCGGTCGAGTTCGTCGCCGACCGACGCGCCGTCGCGATCCACGATCTCGAGTGCCTCTTCGAGCGGCATCCCACCGACGTAGACGAGGCTGCCGAGCATGTCGGGTGCGAAGCGGGCGCCTTCCTCGTCGGTGAACCAGCCGACGGCAAGCGGTCGGGCAAGAGCGATGCCCGAAGCGATCACGGTCTCGATCACTTCGAGTCCGGCAAGCACGCCGAGGTTCCCGTCGTAGCGGCCGCCGGTGGCGACGGTGTCGATGTGCGATCCGGTCATCACGGGTGCGACGCCCGGGTCGAAGCCCGGCATGGTCGCCACGACGTTGCCGATGCCGTCGATCGAGATGTCCAGACCGAGGTCCTGCATCCAGGTCCGGACGAGATCGCGACCTTCACGGTCCTCGTCGGTGAGTGCGAGGCGGGCGCAGCCGGTGGTGCCGCCGATCGCGCCGATCGCTCCGAGTTCCTCGAGGCGGCGGATCAGTCGGTCGCGATCGATTCGCAGGTCGGTCGCCGTCACCGTCGCGACAGTACCAGTGGACCTTTACAGAACGTCAAGCATCGATCCGTCACACCGGTTCGATCCGGCGACACCCGACCGAGACCGTCGCGACCGGCAGCCGATCACCGCGATCCGACGCGTTACTGTCGTGGCGGTGGAGCCGGGAGCGAGCGACGTCGAGTTCCTGCGTGCCGTGCTCCCGATCGTCGAGTTCCTCGGCGGGAACCTCGTTGCCGAAGGTGGCAACGGCGAACTGCCGATCGAACGTGGTGGTCGTGTCATCGCCCACGTCCGCAACTCCGAGTTGCACGGCGCACTGGAACGGATGATCGAAGCGGTCGAGCGCGAGGGCGGCGCCGAACTGGGTTCGATGGGGCGTGCCGAGAAGCAGGCCGCCGTGCGCTGCCTCGACGAGCAGGGTGCATTCCTGCTGCGTGGTGCCGTCGACCGGATCTCACGGGCGATGGGTGTCAGCCGCGTCACCCTCTACAGCTACCTCAACGCACTGGAGCGACGAGCATGACCGACGAATCGAGTCGTCCGCAGGCCCGTGCCGAGGTGCTGGTGGAACCGTTCCGCGAGAACGACCCCGGGCCGCACGTCCTGGCTGCCTTCGAGGTACTCGAGTCGGCCGGCCTGGCACCGGACATGGGCCCGTTCGCCACGGAATCGACGGGCGATCTGGAACTCACGATCGACGCGATCGCAGGGCTGTTGCGCGCTGCGTTCGACGCCGGCGCCGATGCGGTGCAGGTTCGCATCGAACGTTCGGGCACCTCACCCGAGACGTGACGCCCCGAAGCGTGACCTCGGTGGATCAGCCGATGGTCTGCTCGTGAGGATCGACGTCGAGGATGATCTCGCCTGCGTACATGATGGTGATCGGGCCGGCGTCGGAGACGACGATCACCACGCAGTCCCGGTCGTCGAACGAGTAGCGACGGGCCGAGGTGTGCCGCATGCCGCCGACCGCTGCGATGGTCGACTCGGCCACCGGTGACGGGGCGAGCCGGACGCCGATCGACAGCAGGCTCCCATCGACGCCGAAGATGGCGGCGCCGTCGGTCTGGGCGAGTGCATTGGCGATCGCCGCGGCTTCTCCCGGACGGCCGAGCCGGAGCAGGGGAACGTTGTGCACGAGTCGCTCGATCCGCCCGGTCGACGATTCGGGATCGAGGGGACGCCAGATCAGCGTCGAGCCGATCCGCCGGCCCCCGAGTTCGTGGACGGCGAAGCGCAGCACCGAGCGGAGTTCATCGACCGGCAACGTCGGGGCGGCGGCTGCCAGTCGCTGGAGCCAGGCGTCGAGCGGAGGATCGTGGTGCCACGAGATCCCGTCCCACCGCACCACGCCGGACGGTCCGAACACCCGGACCTGGCCGGCGTGGTGTCGTTGGATGACGAGGCCGCCGATCGTGGCCTGCAGCCCGACGAGGTCGTACTCGGCAGAGATGTCGCGGCTGAAGCACACGATGTGGCTGATCCCGTCGGCGGTGCGCAGCGCGAACGTCGCCATGCCGTCGGCGAAGCGTCGGGCGAAGCGGATGTCCAGGTCGTCGACGGGCACGAGTGTGGCGTCGGCTCCCGATCGCAGCGCCGGGTGAATGGCCGGCAGTGTCGCCGGCACGACGATCGCGCCGTAGCTGGGCACCCGCCCTTCGTGGACGTGCGGGCGCAGTGCGTAGCTCAGCTCAACGAGTGCGCCGAGGCCATCCGGGGCGCCGTCGAGGGCCGGGACCCCTTCGTCGCTCAATTCGGCGAGCAGCCGCTCGAGGCGCCCGGGAAGGACCGGTCGGTCCGTTGCTCCCGATTCGACCTCCACCTCTCGAACATAGGTCGTCGGTCTGGTGCCCGCGGTGCGCGTCAGGCCAACGCGGTTGCGAACATCGACGTCGTGGCCGCCCAGGCGCCGGTGGCAGCCGCCTCGTGATGGTTCGGTGCGCTCGGCCAGGTGAACCCGTGGTCGGCGCCCTCGTAGATCTCGACGGTGACGTTGTCGAGCGGCTCGACCGCATCGAGAAAGCGCTGGTGCATCGCGATCGACTGGACCTCGTCGGCGTCACCGATCGCGAGGTACAGCGGCTTCGTGAGAGACGGTGCCGTGAGGTGCGGTGATTCGGGCCCGTCGTCGGCGAGGAACGATGGATGCCACGCAGCGCCCGCCAGGGCACGGTCGTCGTCCATCAGTCGTCGATACACGGCGCGCGCCCCGAGGCAGAAGCCGATCGTGGCGATCGGTGCGTCGTCGCTCACCCCGCCAGCAGCGAGCGCACGGTCTCCGTCGTGTTGGATCTGAGCGTCGGTCATCGACGCGATCCAGCCCCACACCATCTCCTGGGTGGTCTTCCCTTGGGGCGGTGCGGTCTCGAACGCGTTGAGCAGCCGGCCGTGGCGATGGTGCAGGTCGGGCGTGACGACGACGTAGCCCTCGGCAGCCAACTTCGCCGCGAATTCGTGCGTGGCGGACCGGATGCCGGGTGCGTCGATGAACAGCAACACCGCGGGCCAGTCGCCGTCGCCGGCGGGAGCGGTGACCAGGACGGCCATCTCCCCGTCGTCGGTCGCGGTGTCGATGATCTGCTCGGTCGTCTCCATCATCCGACCGTAGGCGTTGCGCACACACGTCGCGCCCCCGGACGATCGGATCACCGGCCGAAGGGAGGTGAGCGGCGTCGTGGTGGCAAGGTTGGGGCATGCATGATCTGGTGATCCGCAACGGACTGGTGATCGATGGAACGGGCGCCGCTCCGCGACCGAACTGCAGCATCGCGATCGACGGTGAGGTGATCACGGCGATCGGAGACGAGGACGATGGCGGGGTCGGTCCGGGCCGGCGCGAGATCGACGCCACCGGGCTGCTCGTCACGCCCGGTTTCGTCGACATCCACACCCACTACGACGGCCAGGCCACCTGGGACGGCGACCTCGAACCGTCCACACCGCACGGCGTGACCACCGTGGTGATGGGCAACTGCGGCGTGGGTTTCGCGCCGGTGAAGCCCGACGAGCACGACTTCCTGATCCAACTGATGGAGGGCGTCGAGGACATCCCCGGCGCCGCGCTCAGTGAGGGCATCTCGTGGAACTGGGAGAGCTTCCCCGAGTACCTCGACGAACTGGATCGGGGCGAGTACGCGGCCGACGTGGCGGCGATGATCGCCCACGGCCCGCTGCGCACCTACGTGATGGGCGAACGCGGTGCGAACAACGAACCCGCCACGTCGGACGACATCGCCGAGATGGCCCGACTCGTGCAGGAGGCGGTCGAAGCCGGTGCGATGGGCTTCTCCACCAGCCGCACGATCGGCCACCGGGCGATGAACGGCGAGCCGGTGCCCGGCACGTTCGCCGCCGAGGACGAGTTGTTCACGATCGGGCGGGCCATGGCCCGTGCTGGCCGCGGCGTGTTCGAAGTCGCCCCGGCCGGCCTGGCCGGCGAGGACCTCGTCGCACCGAAGAAGGAGGTCGACTGGATGGTTCGCCTCGCCGACGACATCGGCCGACCGGTCACCTGGCTGATGCTGCAGAACATGGTCGAGCCCGACGAGTGGCGTGAGTTGATGCAACTGAGTCAGGACGCGCAGGACGCCGGCAAGCAGGTGATCCCGCAGGTGGCGGGGCGTCCGTTCGGCATCCTGATCGGTCTGTCCACCAAGCACCGCTTCAAGGACATGCCCTCCTTCGCACCGCTGCGCGACCTGACCTTCGCCGAGCAGGCCGAGGCGATGGGCGACCCCGACCTCAAGGCCCGACTGATCGCGGAATCGACGGCGTTGATGGAGTCGATCAAGGACATCGAGCCGATGGCCTACCAGGTGGTCAACTCCTACGAGCGCCAGTACCTGCTCGGCGATCCGGTCGACTACGAGCCCACACCCGACCGGTCGATCGCCGCGCTCGCCGAGGTGCACGGGGTCGAGCCGATCGAGGAGTTCTACGAACAGCTTCGCGAGCGTGACGGCGAAGCGATGCTGATGATGCCGTTCCTCGGCTACGCCCACGGCAACGGCGATGCCCTGCACGAAATGCTCACGCACCCGGCGGCCGTGCTCGGCCTCGCCGACGGTGGTGCCCACGCGAACTTCATCTGCGACGCGTCCACGCCCACGTGGATGCTCACCCACTGGGTGCGCGATCGCAAGCGTGGTCCCAGGCTCGCGCTGGTCGACGTGATCAGCAAGATGACCTCCGACACCGCAGCGCTGTTCGACCTGACCGACCGCGGCGTGCTCGCCGTCGGCAAGCGGGCGGACGTGAACGTGATCGACCACGACAATCTCACATTGCGTGAGCCGCGCCTGGTCCGCGACCTGCCCGCCGGAGGGACCCGGCTGCTGCAGTCCGCAGAGGGCTACGTTGCCACCGTCGTGCGCGGCGTCGTCACCCGCGAGCACGACGAGTTCACCGGATCACGCCCCGGTCGCCTCGTGCGTTCGTAGCCCGACCGACGCACCTCCCGACCGCACTCGACCAGGTGTGAGCTGTGGACCGCGAAATCGCAGTTCGGGGCTCACACTTGGATTCTGTCCCTGGCGGTGACTCGAGTCGGTGTGAACTGTGGACCGCGAAATCGCAGTTCGATGCTCACAGCCATGGAACGTCGACGACCTCACGTGAGTCCGGTTTGGGCATCATCGACCTGCAGGCGGGAGACTGGACGCATGGCGACAGCGCACCTGAACGGGATCGACGTCCACCACGAAGTCCACGGACGGTCTGATGACGGCGCACCGTGGGTGTTGAACATCGGCGGATCCGGCGGAGACCTGCGCGAGACGTTCCCCGATCGGTCACCACTCAACGAACACTTCCGGGTGCTGCAGTACGACCAGCGCGGGTTGGGGCGCACGTCCAAGCCCGAGGTCGAGTACACGATGGAGGAGTACGCCGACGACGCTGCGGCGTTGATCGAACACGTCATCGTCCCGACCGGAGCGGCGCGTTGCCATGTGGTCGGGACGAGCTTCGGTGGGATGGTCGCGCTGAACCTGGCGGCGCGTCGTCCGGACCTCGTCGATCGAATGGTCCTGCTCGTCACGTCGCCCGGCGGTGACCACGCGTCGTACCGACTCAGCGACCTGGGCGACATGGCGCCCGACGACGCGTTCCGGACGCGGATGGGCCTGCTCGACAGCCGATGGGATCCGGAAGCGGACGAACCGATCCCCGACCTCGGCGTCGTGTACGACTTCATGGTCGCCCGGGCGCAGCAGGCCGTACCCCCCGAGGTCGCAGCCGGGGCCGCCCGCCAACTGCGTGCCCGCAACGGCCACGACGTGGTCGATCGGCTGTCATCGATCGACCGCCCGACCCTCATCGGGTGTGGTCGCCACGACGCCATCGCCCCGGTGGCCAATTCCCAGGTGATCGCCGACCGGATGCCGAACACCGAGATGCAGGTCTTCGAGGGTGGGCATCTGATGATGTTCCAGGACCCGTCGCTCTGGCCGACCGTCATCGATTTCCTCTCCCGCCCCTGACGGCCGTCACCGGGTCGTGTGTCGACGACGCACGTGACCGGTCCGGTCGTCGGCGGTCTGAGAGCATGTGCGCCGGTTCCTCGGCCTCACGTCGGGTCGCCACCCGACCGATGATCAGCCTGGCATGTCGATGACGAACCACTCCACCCGCAACTCACTGCGCAAGCTCTCCGGGCGCGTTGCCCTGACGGTCGCCCTCGCGGTTGCGGCGTCGGCGTGCGGTGGAGTGCAACGCGACGTCGCTGTGCCCGGAGCCGCACCGCTGACGGCCCCAGCTCCACCGGTCGATCCGAAGGTGGCGACGGCGGACGGCCCGGCCACGGCCGAACCACGGGCGATCCTCGCGGAGGAACCATCGAACTCGGCCACACCGAACCCGACCGCGTCGGCACCTGCGCCCGTCCCTGGCTCGACGGCCGCGCCCACCACCGAGCCGGCGGCGGACGCGGTGGCCGATGGATCGTCATCCGACGGCTCGTCGTCGGCTGATGCGCCGCTGATCGTGACGCCGACGGTCACCGGGTGGGCGGCGTTCGATCTGCACCTGAAGACGATCCTCGATGCCGGCTCACAGGCCGTGTCCGCCACCGTGCTGCGCGACGGGGAGGTCGTCCACGAGGTCGCGCTGGGCGACCGCACCGCGGCGGGCGACCCCGTCGAGGTCGGCGACCGCTACCGCATCGCGAGCATCAGCAAGGTCGTCACGGCGGTCACGGTTCTGCGGTTGGTCGAGCAGGGAGCGATCGGCCTCGACGACCCCGTCGGTGCCCGGATCGCCGCCCGCGTCGGCGTGACCGGGCCGGCTTCGGGAGTGGAACAGATCACGCTGCGGCATCTGCTGACGCATCGTTCCGGCATCGCCCAGTACGAGGACCTGATGTTCCGCCGCCAGGTCGAGTCGTGCGATCAGGCTGCGGCCACCGGGCTGAGTCGCGGGCTCGAACGGGCGCCGGGCACGACCTTCCGCTACAGCAACCTCAATCTCTGCCTCGTCGGTCTGCTCATCGAGGACATCACGGGTCGGCCCTACGAGGACGTGGTGCGCGACGAACTGCTCGCCCCTCTGGGCGTCGAGGGGATGCGTCTCGCCGGCACCTTCGACGTGCGCGGCGGCGAGGTCGAACATCGCTCCGACGAGGGCCGCAACTACATGGAGGTGTTGGTCGGCGCGGGTTCGTGGATCGCGTCGCCGACCGAGATCGCCACCATCATCGATTCACTCGACCTCACAACTCCCGGGTGGAAGCCGCTCGGCGCCGACACCGTGGCGCAGATGCGCACGATCACCGAGGACCCACCGCTGAGTCCCGAGCAGGCCGCCACCACGTCGACGACGCTCGAACCGCCGGCCCCGCGCACCACCGGCTACGGCATGGCCCTGATGATCTTCGGCCCCGACTCGTTCGGGCACACCGGCACGGTCGAGAGCACACATGCGATGACCGTTCGTCAGGCCGACGGCCTCACGTGGGCGATCACGGTCAGCGGCGACCACCCGTCGTCCACCCGCGACCTCGCGGGCATCGTCGCCGAGGCGCTCCGCGACGCCGGCCCCGTGTAGTTCTTGATCCGTGTAGCTCTTGGTCCGTGTAGCTCTTGATCGGGCACCGCCGGTGGTGTTCAATCGGGGACCGACCGAGGAGAACGATGTGAGCACTCTGACCGATCGATCCACGACCGCACTGCTGGTCGTGGACATGCAGCGCGATGTCGTCGCGCAGGCGCACGACGTCGAGACCGTGGTCGCGAACATCGCCGCGCTCGTCACGAAGGCTCGCGCCGAGCAGGTCCCGGTCGTGTGGATCCGCCACGAGGCCGACGATCTCGTGGCCGGCGACGACGGGTGGCAGATCGTCGACGAACTGGGACCCGCCGACGACGAAGCCATCGTGGCGAAGAGCTACGGCGACTCCTTCGAGGCGACCGATCTCGAGAACGTCCTGGCCGGTCACGGCGTGGCCCGAGTCGTGGTGACCGGAGCGCAGACCGACGCCTGCATCCGTTCGACGTTGCACGGGGCTCTCGCCCGCGGCTACGACACGACGCTCGTCGGCGATGCTCACACCACCGAGGACATGCGCGAGTGGGGTTCCCCGGTGTCGCCGGAGCAGGCGATCGCGTACACGAACATGTACTGGAGCTTCAGCGCGGCGCCGGGCCGCACCTGCTCCACGGTGGACACCGCTGACGTCGACTTCGCCGCGGGCTGACCGAGCGTCTTCGAATCGGTGCCGCAGGTCCCCACGTCGTAGCGTCGGCTCCATGTCCGACGCACTGATCATCGACGCCTGCCGCACACCCCGGGGCGTCGGCAAACTCGGCAAGGGCTCCCTGTCGCATCTCCATCCGCAGCACGTCGCCCGCACCGTGCTCGCAGCGCTCGTGGAGCGCAACGGCTTCGACACCGCCGACGTCGACGACGTGGTGTGGGGAACCAGCTCCCAGGTGATGGAACAGGGCGGCGACCTCGGCCGTATGGCGGCGCTCGATGCCGGCTACGACATCACCGCCAGCGGCGCCACGCTCGACCGGTTCTGCGGCTCGGGGATCACCACGGCCAACTACGCCGCACACGCCGTCATGGCCGGCATGGAGGATCTCGTCGTGTCCGGCGGCACCGAGATGATGTCGCTGCCGAAGAAGGGCATGCTGCCGATGGGCGCCGGCAACCAGCACCTCCAGGATCTGCATCCTCAGTCGCACCAGGGTGTGTGTGCCGATGCGATCGCCACGCTGGAAGGCATCTCACGCGAGACGCTCGACGCTCTCGCAGCGGAGTCGCAGCGTCGTGCCGACATCGCGATCAAGGAAGGTCGCTTCGACAAGTCGCTGATCACCGTCTACAACGACGACGGCACCGTCGCCCTCGATCACGAAGAGTTCCCCCGTCCGTCCACCACTGCGGAATCGCTCGCGGCGCTGCCGCCGAGCTTCCCGGCAATCGCTGACTACCGGCACACGGAGGACGCGAAGACGTTCCGCGAGTTGATCAACCAGAAGTACCCGGACCTGGACATCCAGCACGTCCACCATGCCGGCAACTCGTCTGGCGTCGTCGACGGCGCGGCGGCGATCCTGTTCGCGAGCGAGGCGTACGCCAAGGCGCACGGCATGAAGGCCCGTGCCCGCGTGGTGGCCACGGCCAACATGGGCGACGATCCGACTCTGATGCTCAACGCACCCGTGCCGGCGGCGCGCAAGGTGCTCGCCAAGGCGGGGATGACGCTTGCCGACATCGACATCTTCGAGATCAACGAGGCGTTCGCCGTCGTGTCCGAGAAGTTCCAGCGCGATCTCGATCTCGACCGCAGCAAGGTCAACGTGAACGGTGGGGCCATGGCGCTCGGTCACCCGATCGGAGCCACCGGGGCGATCCTGATCGGCACGGTGCTCGACGAGTTGGAACGCACCGACAAGCAGGTCGGCCTGATCACCATGTGCGCCGGCGGCGGCATGGCCCCTGCGATCATCATCGAACGCATCTGACGCAGAGATGAGGTCGCAACGTCGTCGCCCGTCCGTGGCGCATCAGGTCGTCGGGGTGATCGTCGTCGGTCTGGTCGTGGCGTCGTGCGCAGGGTCCGACACCGAATCAGAAGGGACCGGGAACACGACGTCGACCGAGTCCGCACCCGTTGCCACGGAGGCGGACGGCCCGTCGACCACGGCGGCCCCGACCGCGACCTCTCCCGCCACGACGTCTCCCGCAACGACCGGGCCGTCGACGACGGATGGATCGACCACGACCGACGACGCGTCGCTCGACGATGTCGTCCCGACAGCCGGGGCCGGGGACACGGACGACACGACGCCCGAGGCCGGTGCGGCATCCGAGGCACGAGGCGACTACTCGGCGGTCGAGCCGGTCGTCCAGGCGTTCATCGACGAGCGCGGTCTGAACGGCGCCGGCCTCGTGATCGTCCAACGCGACGCCGGCGTGGTCTACGAACACCACTGGGGAGAGTTCACGCCCGACCGCATCTCGCTGGTCGCATCGTCGAGCAAGATGATCACCGCAGGCGTGCTGCTGCGTCTCCAGGACGACGGACTCCTCGACATGGACGCGCCCGTGGCCGAGGCAGTCGAGTGGGGAGCGGGCAACCCCGACGTCACGCCGGCACAACTCGTGTCGAACAGCTCCGGTCTCGTCGGGCTCCTGCCGAACCCCGGCTACGCACCGTACGTGTGCCAGTACGTCGCCGCCGGAACGTTGCAGGACTGTGCGTCGCAGATCTTCACGTCACCCGACGACGACGGCGACATCGTCGCCCCCGACACCGAGTTCCGCTACGGCGGTGCTCAGTGGCAGGTCGCCGGTGCCGTGGCCGAGTCCGTGTCGGGCAAGTCGTGGGCGGAGTTGATCGACGAGATCTACGTCCAGCCCTGCGGGCTCGACACGCTCGGCTACAACAACCACTTCACGCAGATCGGATCGGGCGGGTTCGACTATCCCGCCGAATTCGACGGCGATCCAGCAACGTTGATGCCGACCGACAACCCGAACATGGAGGGCGGCGCCTTCGTCACGACCGGCGACTACGGGGAACTCCTGCTAATGCACCTGCGGGGTGGGATGTGTGGCGATGAACAGGTGCTCTCCCAGGAGGCACTCGACACGCTGCACGCCGACCGGATCGCCGGCGAGTACGAGGGCGGCGCATACGACGAAGCAACCGGCTACGGCATGGGATGGTGGGTCGACCGGGCAACGGGGCGCATCAGCGACGCAGGTGCCTACGGGTCGGTGCCGTGGCTCGACCTCGACGACGGCTACGGCGCGTTTCTCGTGATCGAGGCCGACGCGGCCACCGGGGGCGAACTCGCGGCGCAGTTGTACGACATCGTCGAGACCGCCGCCACCGCCTGACCGCGAGGCGGTCGGAGCCGCCCTTGGCGACGGGGGCGTGACGTGTCGCAGGGTGTTCGGTGTTGCACCGACGCAGCGTTCGGCAATCGTGGATCAGTCGTCCGCGGTTGCCGCGAGCGCGTCGGCGAGGTCGTCGAAGGCCACGTCGAGGATCTCGCCGATCGTGGGGAACGGCTGGATCGTGCGTTGCAACACGTCGATCGGCACCTTTCCGTCGATGGCGATCACGAGCGCGTGCGACAGTTCGTCGAAACGCGGGCCGATTCCGTGAGCGGCCACGATCGTGTTCGTCGAGCGTCGTCCGGCGAGGGTGACGAACCCGTCCGGGAGTTCGTCGGTCGAGAACCGCGGGACCCGCACGCTGGTCTCGGACCACACGATGTCGCTGTCGTCGGCGAGGTCGTCGTAGGTGTCGCCGATCACGAAGACCGGTGGGTCGATGAAGATGCAGGCCGGCACGACGGCCTCGTCGTACGAGCGTGAGCCGTCCCCGGTCAGGTGGTTGGCCACCACCGCCGCGTGTCGGTTGGCGACGTGGGTGTACTGCTGCCGGCCCGCGGCGTCGCCCATGATCGACAGCGACCCGGCCCCGGCGATGTGCCCGGCGTCGTCGACGTCGAGGTCGTCGTGGTCGAGGCCGAGCACGTCGAGGCCGAGGCGGCTGAGGTCGGGCTTGCGGCCGATCGCCACGAGTGCGATGTCCGCCTCGACGCTTCGCCCGTCGGCCAGTTCGACCCGGACGCCACCCTCGGTTCGCGCACACGCGGTGACCTCGGCGTCGTAGATCACCGTGATCCCTGCCCACTCGTGGCTCTCGGCGATGAGGCGGCTCACCTCGGGGTGCAGGTCGTCGGCAGGTCGCTGCGACCTGTCGATCATCGTCACGTCGGACCCCAGTCCGCTGTACATCTGCGCGACCTCGCTGCCGATCACACCGCCACCGATGATCGCGAGACGCTGCGGCCGGTCGTGTGCCGTGAGAGCATCTTCGCTGGTCCACATCCGGTCGCCGAGTCTGTCGAGCCCGTCGATGTCGGGGATCACCACCTCGGCACCGATCGCGATCACGATCGCCGCCGCGGTGTATTCCGAACCGTCTGCGACGAGCGTGTTCGGGCCGGTGATCTTCGCCGTTGCCGACACGATCGTGGCCCCGAGGTCGCGTGCGTCCTCACGGTGCTGGCTGTCGTCGAGGTGGTTCACGAGGTCGTCACGGCGTGCCACGGCTTCGTCCCACGTGCGCCCTGCGCGCACGTCGTGCAGGAGGCCCTTGCTCGGGATGCACGCGTAGAACGGGCACTCGCCGCCGACGAGGCGTGGTTCGAACATCACGACCGACGTGTCGGTGCCGTCGAGTTCGCGCAGCAGCGCCTCGGAGGCCGAACCACCGCCGATGATCGCCACGTCGAAGTCGAAGTCCTGGTCGTTGTCGCTGACTTTTTCGCTGTGGCGGGCGGCGTCTCCGTCGGTCTCACGGTCGTCGGCGATTCCGGTTCGAGGCATCCCGCACGGTTACCCGACGGGCAGGCCGTGAAACCCGCGCGTGTTTCGTGCGAGTGCGGGCGAGGCACCATGACGGAATGAACATCTCCGACCTCCGTGAAGCCTCCGACACCGCTGCCGACCTCGCATCGTCGTCGTTGCGACGCGTGTCCGACGCTTCGCAGCCCACCGTGTCACGTCTCGGTGACTCGTTGTCCAGCGTGAACATGCCCGATGTGCACCTCCCCGACGTGCATTTGCCCGACGCACTCGACGTCGACATCGCGGACCTGGCGGGCTCGGCCATCGAGTTCGCCGGCGACGTGGCCGGACAGGT
>JBBSOH010000073.1:0-15625 GCA_038259945.1 Acidimicrobiales bacterium | reverse complement strand
TGGTACCGAGGTGCAACTGCAGGTGACCGGTCGCGGAGCGCCCGGCAACCTCGTTCCGGCCGACGCAGCGTCCGTCAACCTCAATGTCGGAGCGATCAACGCCGTCGACCGAGGATTCCTCACGATCTACCCGTGTGGTGAGACCCGACCGAACGCGTCGAGCCTCAACTACGACCTCGGACGGATTGCGTCGAACTCGGTGAGCAGCAAGATCGGCGTCGACGGCAAGGTGTGCATCTACACCTCCGTGGCGACGAACCTGATCGCCGACGTGAACGCGTTCGTGCCGCTCGGCGGAAGCCCGGAGCCGCTGCTCCCCGCCCGCCTGGTCGAAACCCGGACGTTCGCCGGTACCGGAACGGTCGACGACCTCAACGAAGGTACTGGTCCGCTCGCAGCGGGCTCGACCCTCACGTTGCAGGTTGCCAACCGTGGCGGCGTCGGACCGGCGCCCTCCACCGTGATCCTCAACGCTGCCGCCATCCGTGGTGCAGCACGCGGGTTCCTGACCGTGTACCCGTGTGACGACGATCGTCCGCTGGCGTCGACCCTGAACTACGAAGGCGGCGACATCATCGCCAACTCCGTCGTGGCCAAGGTGAGCGCAGCCGGCACGGTGTGCATCTACACGTCGCAGACGACCGAATTGATCGTCGACGTGACGGGCTCGATCGACCCGGTCGTCCCGTTCCGTCCTGCGACCTGATCATCATCTGAGAACACCCTGCCGCTTGCGCAGGAGAAATGAATGGGACGGCCCGTCGAGCAATCGGCGGGCCGTTCCGCGTTTCCCGGCCCATGGGTCCTGGGTCGTGGTCATGGGTCATGGTTCTCTCACCGAAAACGACGACGGCCGGCCCTCGTGGGCTGGCCGTCGAATGGTTGGGGTGAAGGGAATCGAACCCCTAATAACAGAACCAGAAACTGTCGTGTTGCCAATTACACCACACCCCAGAGTGCGGTGATCCCGACTCGCCGGAGCGGTCGGAACCCTGTGCGGGGACCGAGGATATCGGCGGCTCCGCCCATCGACTCGGTGCAATTTCACAGCGTCGGCCGCTATCGTTGGCGACCGCACCAGCTCAGGCTGGTGCTGCATCACGTCCCGTTCGTCTAGGGGCCGAGGACTCCACCCTCTCAAGGTGGCAACACGGGTTCGAATCCCGTACGGGATGCCACGCGAAGCCCCTGATCAGGTCAACTGATCGGGGGTTTCTCTGTTTTCGAGCCTGGCGGTGGGATGCCGCTCCGATCGGCGCGCTGGGTCAGTCGACGAGGTCGCTCAGGCGCTGGAATCCGATGATGCGGCCGACCGCCACGCCGCCGGCCTCCTGGACGTGACGCTTGAACGATTCGGATCCAGTGACCACCGATGTGTCGGTGGAGGAGACCTCGGTGATGAGACCGGCCTCCTCGGCGATGAGGCGGCTTCGGAGCGCGTGGTATGGGTCGGTCACGATCAGCACGCTGTCGAGGCCTCGCGCTTCGAGCATGGCTGCCACCGAAGTGAGGCTGTCCTGGGAGTTGGCGCCGGCGTTCTCCTGCAGGATCACATCGGCCGGGATGCCACGCTCGACGAGGTAGCCCGCGGAGGCCTCGGCCTCGGTGAAGCGGTCACCGGGGATGTTGCCGCCGGTGACGACCACGAGCGGCGCCACCCCATCCGGCCAGATCTCCACGACGTGATCGAGCCGCGCTTTCAACTGGGGCGACGGGCGACCGTCGTACTGCGCTGCGCCCATCACCACGATCGCATCGACCGGACCGTCGTCACGGGTGCGCCCGGTGGTCCACACCTGCAGCAACGACACGAGGAAGTAGCTCAAGCCGAGTACCAGCAGGATCGCGACCACGACCAGGATCCGACGTCGGATCCGAGGCCACCTCGCTCCTGTCCGGGCTCCTGTCCGGGCTCCTGTCCGGCTCGACGCGCCGGCATCCGGATCGCGCGGCTGTTCACTCTTTCCCGCCACGAACGCGGACTCGGAGTCGGGTCCGCCGGTACTCGACATGGTCTCAGTCTGGCGCGCTTGGCCCACCGAGGCGCGTCACGGCACTGCGCATTCTGCGGATGGTCTCGGTCCGACCCATCGTCTCCATGGCCTCGAACAGCGGCGGTCCCACCGCCCGGCCCGTCACGGCCACCCGCGGCAGCGCCTGCGCCTTGCCGAGCTTGACCTCGTAGGGCTCCATCGTTGCTTCCATCGTCACCTTGAGGGTCTCGTGGGTCCACTCACCGTCGCCGAGAGCCGAGTAGGCCTCCACGACATCGCTCAACAGCGGACCCGCCCAATCCGGCGACGTGGCCTTGACCCACGCGTCCTCGTCGAGTTCGGGGTCGACGCCGTCGCCGAGGAAGAGGAAGTCGACGAGGCCCGGCGCGTCACCGAGTCGCTCGAGGCGCTCCATGATGTGCGGAGCGATCGAGGCGAATCGTTGCCGGTCCCAGTCGGCAGGCAGTTCGGCGTCGACCGCCGCGAGGAACTGGTCGAGCGGCAGGTTCTTGATGTACTGCTTGTTGAAGGCGACGAGCTTCTTGATGTCGAAGAACGCCGGGGAGAGCGTCACGTCGGCGAGATCGAACTCGGCTTCCATCTCCTCCCAGGTGAAGATCTCACTGCCTGCGGCCTCGGCGCCCGGCGGAGTCCAGCCGAGCGTCATCAGGTAGTTCACCATGGCGCCGGGGAGGATCCCTTCGTCTCGGTACGACTCGAGCGCCACCTTGTCACGACGCTTGGACAGCTTCTTGCGCTGCTCGTTGACGAGCACCGGCACGTGGGCCCAGCGCGGCGGCGTCGCCCCCAGTGCCTCCCACAGCATCTGCTGCTTGGGCGTGTTGGGAAGGTGCTCCTCGGCGCGCACGACGTCGGTGATCGCCATCTCGACGTCATCGACCACGTTGGCGAGAAGGAACATCGGGGAGCCGTTGCCCCGCAGCAGCACGAAGTCCTCGATCGTGGTGTTGTCGAAGCTCACGTCACCGCGGACGGCATCCGACACCACCGTCGTCCCGTCCGGCACACGGAATCGCAGCACTCGGCCCGGCGCAGCTTCCAGTCCGCGCTCGCGCGAGTACCCGTCATACCCCGTGATCCCGAGTTCCTTCGCCCGTTCCTGCACCTCCTGGCCGCTCAGGTCGCAGTAGTAGGCGGCACCCGCCTCGAACAGCCGTTGCGCCGCGTCGACGTGCGCTTGGGCGTTCGCGCTCTGGAAGTGCGGACCTTCGAAGTGTTCGTCGTCCGCCGAGATCCCGATCCACGCCAACGCATCGATGATCCCCTGCGTCCACTCCGGGCGATTGCGAGCCTCGTCGGTGTCCTCGATCCGCAGGACGAACGTGCCGCCCGAGCGACGGGCGAGCGCCCAGTTGTGCAGAGCGGTCCGTGCACCACCGACGTGGAACGAACCGGTCGGTGACGGTGCGAATCGGAAGCGAGGTCTGGTGGAGGTCATGGGCCTCCGAACGCTACCGACGGCGACGACGCCTCCCGAGTTCGTCTGGCACGCCTCACGGTTCTCTCAAGATCGTCCGACACGGCTTGGAACGCTGATCCAAACCTCCACAATCGACGAACGTTGCGACAACAACAGTGTGATCGACAACATTGATCACGGCAACAGTGCTCCGGGCAACAGTGCTCCAGACAACGAAGATCGAACAGGACAGACACGTGTCGACATCAGACGAAATGCAGGGACGACGATCAGGGCGCCGGATGCGCGCCTTCGTGCCCGCCGCCGCCTTCACCGCCGCAGCCCTGACCGGCGGCCTGCTCGTCGCAGGATTCTCGTCGTCCGCCAGTGCCGACACCCCGATCACGGTCGGCGTCGACGGGAACGACCTCGTCGACGAAGTCGGCGGACTCATCCGCATCAGCGAGCCCGCGATCCTCGGACCGTTCCCCGCCGAGACCCTCGGCACATCCGAGCAGGGCCCCGAGACCCAGGCCGCTCCATCCGTCGCCGAGACCTTGACGCTGCACTCGCGTCCCGGCGCGACCCGTACGATCCTGCTCGACTTCGACGGCGGGACCGTGACCAACCGCTACTGGAACGGCGGCCGGCCGATCCAGGCAGCCGCCTACTCGCGTGGCAGCGACACGAGCAACCAGTCGTTCTCGGAGATCGACCTCGCCGAGATGCAGCGCATCTGGGAGAAGGTGTCGGACGACTACGCCGCCTGGGACGTCGACGTCACCACCGAGGACCCCGGAGCCGACAACCTCGCCCGGACCGGAGCGAGCGACGTCCGGTACGGCGTGCGGGTGATGATCACCCCGACCTCGTCGTGGTACGAGACCCGCGGTTCGGGCGGTGTTGCCTACGTCGACACCTTCGACTTCTCCGAGGACCTGCCGGCCTTCGTCTTCTCGGCCAACCTCGCGAACGGCAGCGCCAACTCGGTCGCCGAAGCGGTCTCGCACGAGGCCGGCCACACCCTCGGGCTGGACCACGACGGCGTGAACGTCCAGAACAGCAACGGCTCCACGACACGTCTCGAGTACTACGGCGGACACGGTGACTGGGCTCCGATCATGGGTGTCGGCTACAGCCGCCCCCTCACCCAGTGGTCGAAGGGCGAGTACGCGGGCGCCACCACCGCCCAGGACGACATCGCCATCATCGACGGACACCTCACACGCCTCCCGGCCACCGCGACCGGCACGGCGAACGCGGTCGGCCCGGGCCCCTCCACCACCGAGCACACGATCACCATGGGCGGCTCCTCGGACGTCCACGTCCTGCAGGTCGGGACCGGACCTGTCACCATCACCGTCGACAAGGTCGACCGCACCGGCAACCTCGTCGCACGCCTCACCGTCCGCAACACGTCGGGTCAGGTCATCGCAACCGCCGACCCCACCAGCGCCACCCAGCAGTCGCTGTCGGTCACGCTGCCCGCCGGCACTCCGAGCGGACGCCACACCGTCGAGGTCCAGAGCATCGGATGGGCTCCCGGCACCGACCAGGGCTTCAGCAGCTACGGCTCGATCGGCCGCTACGTGCTCACCGTCGACGCTCCCGCCCAGGCGTCCATCCCCAGCCCTGCGGTGCCTCCGACCACACAGCCGACGGCGCCCCCCACCACTGTCGCTCCGACCACGTCACCCGCGACGACGACTCCGCCGACCTCGGGCATCCCGACGACGCAGCCGCCGGTGGCGCCGCCCGCATCCACGGGTGCCGGCGACCGCCTCACCGCCGTCGCACCCCGCCGTCTGCTCGACACTCGCGCCGCCGACGCTGCGGTCCGTGGCCCACTGACCGCCGGGCTCGACACCCCGATCACTCTCGCCGGCGTCCCCGCCGACGCCACCGCCCTCGTGGTCAACGTCACCGCCGTCGCACCTCAGGCGCCGGGCTACTTCAGCCTCACGCCGTGTGGCGTCGCCGAAGATGCCCGCACCTCGGCACTCAACTTCGCCGCCGGCCGAAACATCGCCAACTCGGTGATCGTGCCCGTGTCGCAGTCAGCTGCGACCCTCGGCCAGATCTGCCTGTTCTCCTCCGTCCCGGCGCACGCACTCCTCGATGTGACCGGCTGGATCGGCGCCGACGGCGAGCTGTCGCTCGAGCAACTGGGTTCCGCTCGCGCCGTCGACACCCGCACCGCGACCGGCATCAGCGGCCGCCTGCCCGCCGGTGTGCGCACCCCCGTCTCCCTCGACTCGCTGCTGCGCAGCGACACCGTCGGCGCCGTGTCGCTCAACGTCACCGCCATCCGCCCGACCTCGGCAGGCTTCCTCACCATCGACGACTGCACCGACGGACTCGCACCGACGTCGTCGCTGAACTTCGTCGCCGACGAGATCCGGGGCAACAACGGAGTCTTCTCCATCGGCGCCGACCGCCAGATCTGCGTCACCAGCAGCACCGACACCCACCTGACCATCGACGTCACCGGCGAGTTCGGAACCGCACCGGGACTCACCTTCGTGCCGAAGCGTTCGCCCGAGCGGATCCTCGACACCCGGAACACCGGGCGACTGAGCGCCGGTGGAACGACGTCGTTCGACGTCGACTCCGCGGCAGGGGCCAACTCACTCGAGCGTGCTCCGGTGGCCGCCAGCGTCAACCTGACCGCCGCTGCGAGCGACGGCGGATTCGTCACGGCGTGGGCCTGCAACGAACGCCCGAGCACCTCGGCGCTGAACCCGTCGAGCGCCGGCGCCACCGCCAACGGCGCACTGATCGAACTCTCCCCCACCGGGACGTCGTGCCTGTTCGATTCGTCGGGTGGCCACCTGATCGTCGACCTCGCCGGATGGTGGATCTGACCACGAGACGACCACACTGGGGAGATGACCTCCGCAGCCGGCCAGATCAACGTCCTCGGCACCGAACTGATGCCGTGCTCCTACGACCCGATGACCGGTTACTACCGGACGGGCTGCTGCGAGAACCGCGGCGACGATCCGGGGATGCATACGGTCTGCTGCCGGGTGACCGAGTCCTTCCTCACGTACTCCGCATCGATGGGCAACGATCTCAGCACGCCGATGCCGCAGTACGGATTCGCCGGTCTGAAGCCGGGCGACCAGTGGTGCGTGTGCGCCATGCGCTGGAAGGAAGCTTTCGACGCCGACATGGCCTGTGACGTGGTGTTGGAGTCGACCCACGTGTCGACCCTCGAATACGTCGACCTCGCCGACCTCCGCGCCCACGCCGTCACCGCCGACTGACAGGGTCCGAGGCCGTACCGGGTCTGACCCACTCCGGCCGCCCAATCCAGCCGGTCGCGTGCCGGAGCAGCAGTCGCGGCCGTATCGGGTCTGACCCACTCCGGCCGGTCAGCGGGAGTAGTCGTAGAAGCCGCGGCCGGTCTTGCGACCGAGGAGACCCGCTTCGACCATGCGTGACAGCATCGCCGGCGAGGCGTACAGCGGCTCCTTGAACTCGGAGTACATCGACTCCGCCACCGCCGCGGTGGTGTCGAGGCCGATCAGATCGGCGAGCGCAAGCGGGCCCATCGGGTGGTTGCAGCCTTCCACCATGCCGTTGTCGATGTCCTCGGCCGTGGCGAACCCCGACTCCATCATCCGGATCGCCGAGAGGATGTAGGGGATCAGCAACGCGTTGACGACGAAACCCGCGCGGTCCTTGCTGCGGATGACCACCTTCGACAGCGCATCTTCGGCGAAGCGTTCGGAGCGTGCGACGGTCTCCTTCGACGTCATCAGGCTGGTCACCAGTTCGACGAGCTTTAGGACGGGCACCGGGTTGAAGAAGTGGATGCCCACCACGTTCTCGGGCCGCTGGGTCGCGATGCCGAGCTTCATGATCGGGATCGAACTCGTGTTGCTGGCGAGGATCGCATCGTCGGCGGTGACGATCCCGTCGAGCCTGGTGAACACCTCGGTCTTCATCGCTTCGTCCTCGATGATCGCCTCGATGACCATCCGGCGGTCGGCCATGTCACCCAGATCGGTCGTGAAGGTGAGGTTCGACGTCGTCGCCTCGCGCTCCTCCTCGGTCATCTTGTTGCGGGCGACGGCCTTGTCGAACGAGCCGAGCAACCGCGTGCGACCGCGTTCAGCCGAAGCAGCGTCGACCTCGTGGACGACGACATCCATCCCGGCTCGAGCGCACACCTCGGCGATGCCGGCGCCCATCTGGCCGCAGCCGATGACCCCGACGCGTTCGATGGTTGGCGGAGCAGATGTCGCGGTGTCTGTCATGTGGCGGGACGGTATCCGACCCGACGAGGGGCCGAACGCATCGGGCCCGATCTCGGTCTGGGCGATCCGTTCGGCTTGTGTGACACTCGGTCCGTGCAACTCTCACGCCGCCGGTTCCTCGCCCTGTCCGCATCGGTCACCCTGGTGGCATGCGCGGGATCCGACGACGAGACAGCACCCGTCACGACCGATGGGGCCTCTCCACCCGAGACCACAGCGAGCGAGCCACCCGACACCGCACCCGCCCTCACCACGGACGTCACGACCACCGACGTCACGACGACCACCGAACCTGTCGTCGATGACGGGTCCGCCAACCCGTTCACCCAGGATCCGTTCGTCCACGGCGTCGGGTCGGGTGACCCCGACGCCACCTCGGTCGTGCTGTGGACCCGCCTCGGGGGCGACCTCCCCGATGGTGACATCGACGTCGACTGGTTCGCCATCACCGACGACGGCGACACCGTGGCTGGTACTGCCGTCACGAATGCGGACCTCGGCTTCAGCGTGCACGTGGTCGCGGACATCAGCGGTCCAGCCGAGTACGGATTCGAGGTCCCCGGATGGACCAGCCCGGCAGGACGCACGTCGTCGCTCGCCACAGATGCGTCGGAGTACCGGATCGCTGCGGCGAGTTGCCAGCACTACGAGACAGGCTTCTACGCAGCGCACCGCGACATTGCCGAGTGGCAGCCCGACCTCGTCCTGTTCCTCGGCGACTTCATGTACGAAGGCGACCCGCGGACCGACGACGGGTCCGGGGTGATCGTGCGTTCACACGAGAACGCCGAGCCGATGGACCTCGATGGGTACCGGACGAGATATGCGACCTACCTCGGCGACACCGACCTCCAGGCCAGCCGTGCAGCTGCGCCCTGGCTCGCGATCTGGGACGACCACGAGGTCGAGAACAACTACACGGGTGGTGTCTCCCAGGTCGACGACGAGCCCGATCAGGACCCGGCGGTCTTCGGAGCGCGCCGCAACGCTGCGTATCGCGTCTGGTGGGAGAACACGCCCACGCGACTCCCGATGCCCGAACTCGACCGCAACCCGACCGAGCCCTATCCCATCTACCGCGGTCTCGACATCGGAGGCCTCGTGCGGATCTCCGCGCTCGACGGACGCCAGTTCCGCGACGATCAACTGAGCGACGTCACCCTCGACACCGGACCACCCGTCGACGGGTGGGACGATCCGGCTCGGACGATGCTCGGAGCCGAACAGGAGGCGTGGATCGCAGAACGGTTCACCACGTCGACCGCCACCTGGAACTGCGTGGCGCAGCAGACGATCCTCAGCGACACCCGCCTGCCCGGCGGTGCGATCTTCAACTACGACCAGTGGGACGGTTACCACCCGGCACGCGAGCGACTGCTCGCCGATGCACCGGCGAACCTCGTCACGCTGACCGGCGACATCCACCTCGCCGGTGTCGGCAGGGTCGCCCGGTCGGGCGAAACCGTCGGCATCGAGTTCGTCACGACGGCGATCTCGTCGGTCGCCAACGTGGACCCGGCGCTCGCCGAGGTGGTGCTGAGCATCCCGTCGATCGTCGACGCCGACCTCGTCGGTCGCGGCTACACCCGCCACACCGTCACGCCCGAAGCGTGGACGGCGGAGTACCGCAGTGTCGACGCCATCGGCGATCCGGCCTCGGCGGTGACCACGTGGAAGACCTTCCGCGTCGACACCGGCGTCGCCGCCGTCACCGAAGCCTGAGGTGTGGCAGGGGTCTGACCCACTCCACACCCATTGCGCTGGGACGTCAGCGAGAGCGCAGTGGTCGTGCGATCGCAGCGAACGTCACCGCTGCTGCGTGACCGACGTTGAGCGAGTCGACCACGGACGAGATCGGGATGCGGACCCGGTGGGTCGACGCCTCCATCGTCTCCTCCTCGAGGCCGTGGCCCTCGGCACCCAACACGATTGCGACCCGCTCGGGCACGTCCATGTCCCACAGGTCGGTCGAGCCGTCGCCGGGTGTCATCGCCCAGGTCTCGAACCCCGCTCCGGCCAGCGTGTCGAGCGCGCCCGGCCAGTCGTCCCGGCTCGCACGGGCGACGGGCACGTGAAGGATCTCGCCCATGCTGACCCGCACGGTCCGGCGCTGATACGGGTCGTTGCAGGTGGGGCTGATGACCATCGCATCGATGCCGAAGGCGCGTGCGGCGCGGGCGATGGCCCCGACGTTCTGGTCGTCGTTGAGCGCCTCGAGTACCACCAGACGCGAACACGTCGATGCCAACTCCGCCACGCTGGGCATCGGAGCGCGGAACGCCGAGGCGAGGCAACACCGGTACATGTCGAAACCGACGACCTCGGCGATGACCTCCTGCTCGGCCACGTAGACCGCCACGCCCGCCATCTCGGGCCGCTCCATCGTCGCCACGAATCGAGGGAGACGCTTCGGGTGGAGCAGAACGGAGCGCATCCGGTGACCGGAGTCGAGCATCCGGTCGATCGGCACGTACCCCTCACCCATGAAGAACTCGTCACCCTCCATCACGGCGCGCACGGCGATGGAGTTCAGTTCCCGGTAGTCGTCGAGACGCGGATCGGCCGGATCGACGACGTACGTGACCCCGTTCATGTCCAAGGGGTCACGTCCATCGGGCGACCCGGCCGACTTCGTTCATCAGTGCTGGATGATCAGCGCTGCATCGACTTGGTCTGCAGGAACTCCTCGATGCCGTACGGGCCGTTCTCACGGCCGTAGCCCGACTGCTTGTAGCCACCGAACGGAGCGGCGACGTTGAAGCTGCCGCCGTTCACGTCCACCATGCCGGTGCGCATCCGGCGGGCCACCGCCATCGCCCGATCCTGGTCGGCCGACCACACGCCTCCCGACAGGCCGTAGAGGCTGTCGTTCGCGATGCGGATGGCGTCGTCCTCGTCCTCGTAGCCGATGATCGACAGCACCGGCCCGAAGATCTCCTCCTGGGCGATGGTCATGTCGTTGGTGACGTTCGCGAACACCGTGGGCTTGACGAAGTAGCCGGTCTCGTGACCTTCGGGCTTGCCGAGACCACCGGCTGCGACCACTGCACCCTCGTCGATGCCCGTCTGGATGTAGCCCTGCACACGGTCCCACTGGGCCTGGCTGATGAGCGGACCGATGTGCATGCCCTCCTCGGTCGGGTCGCCGACCTGGGTCTGCTCAGCGGCGGCCGCAGCGATCTGGACGGCTTCGTCGTAGCGGCTGTTCGGCACGAGCATCCGGGTGTGCGCCGTGCAGGTCTGGCCTGAGTTGAGGTAGCAGGCGAACAGACCCTTCGGGATCACGGTCTCGAAGTCGGCGTCGTCGAGCACGATGTTGGCGGACTTGCCACCCAGTTCGAGTGCAACACGCTTGACGGTCTCGGCGGCTGCGGCCGCCACCGCCTTGCCGGCGCGGGTGGAGCCGGTGAAGCTGACCATGTCCACGTCAGGATGCGACGAGATGGCGGCACCGACCTCGGGCCCGGTGCCGCTGACCAGGTTGAACACGCCGGCCGGAATACCCACCTCGTGCATGATCTCGGCGAGGATGAAGGCGTTGAGCGGGGCGACCTCGGACGGCTTGAGCACGATCGTGCAGCCCGCAGCGAGCGCGCCGCCGACCTTGCAGATGATCTGGTGCAGCGGGTAGTTCCACGGCGTGATCGCACCGACGACGCCCACGGGCTCCTTCACCACGAGGCTGTTGCCGATCTCCTCTTCGAACTCGAAGGTGTCGAGGAGCGTGGCGAAGGTCTGCATGTTGCCGGCGGGGAGGCCGGCCTGGATCATGGTGGACCAAGTGATCGGCATGCCGACCTCTCCGGCGATCACTTCGGCGATCTCGGCGGAGCGTGCCTGGAGGGCTTCGTTGAGGCGCACCAGGTACTTCTGGCGTTCCTCGACCGGGGTCTGCGACCAGGATTCGAAGGCCGCCTTGGCTGCTGCCACGGCCCTGGAGACGTCACTGGCCGAGCCGTTCGGGATCGAGCCCATGACCTTCTCGGTTCCGGCGTTGACGACGTCGATGGCGCCTTCGCCATCAGAAGCCACCCAGGCACCGTCGATGTAGATCTGTTCGTAGTTGCGCATCTCCTCAGCCTCGCAGAGCGCGACCCGCCGGACCGAACCGACCTCGCGGACTCACGGGTGCGTCAGGGCGCCAGTCCGGAGAACGGCGCCCAGGGCAGGTTGCGCAACACTGCGGAGGCAACGAGCACGACGACCGACCCGTAGAGGACCCGCACGGGAGGTCGCAGAGCCGGTACCCGGGCGTGTCCGAGACGGCGATCGAACCACGACACCCACGCCCAGGCCAGCAACACGAGTCCGAACGGCACCACGACGTTGCGCGAGAACACGCCCGCGATGTCGCCATGCGCCAGTTCGTGCATCGCACGCATCGATCCGCACCCTCGACAGTGCACGCCGAACAGCGCGATCGACGGGCATGTCGGGTAGTTGCCGGCTGCGTGGGGGTCGCGCACGCCCACCGTGACGACCGCCGCTGCAGCGAGCACCGCGACCCCGATCGGCTGGAGCTGGAGCTGGAGACGAGCACGACGGCGGACAGGACGTACAGCACGATGATGATGACGCTGGAGATCGCCGCCCACATCGCGAACTTCTTCGCCTTCTCCGAGGAGTCGCGTGCTCCCGCGTAGTCGCTGGAGTTGTATTTGCCGTCGACCTGTGCGGCGAACACGATGCTGGCGACGCCGAGCGGCAGGCAGCAGAACAGCGTCGAGAGGATCGCCCACACGAGATAGTTGTCGGGCTTCGGGTCGGCGGCTCCGCGACCGCCGCCGTAGGGCTGTGAGCCAGGCGGTGGCTGAGTGTTGGACATGATGTTCGCCTTCTGGACTCGGTGACGATTCGTCGGATCGGAACATACGCGCTCGACGCCGCGAGCAGGACGAATTCGACGGGGAGGACTCCCGATCGCGTGCCCGGTCGGGCGACTCGATTCAGCCCTCCAACAGTTGCTCGGCCAGGTGTTGCTCGGCGAGTTCGATGCTGCGCAGGATGCGCTGGAACAGACCGTCCATGTCGATGCCCTCGGTGGACTTCATCCCGAGCTTGTACCGGGCGTACACGCCGTGGATGATGCATGCCGTCTTGAACGAGTTGAAGCTGCGGTAGTAGCCGAGGTCGGACAGGTCGGCCCCGGTCCGATCGGCGTACCGCTCGACGAGGTCCGCTCGAGATGCGAACCCAGGGAGCGCGGTGGGCGAGACCTGCGACGCCTCGTCAGAATCGTTCGGCTCGATCCAGGCGTTCAGTGCGTAGGCGAAGTCGGCGAGTGGGTCGCCCAGCGTGCCGATCTCCCAGTCGAGCACGGCGGCGACGGTGCCGTCGTCGTCGACCATCACGTTGTGGACGCCGTAGTCGCCGTGCACGACGCGAGCCGGACCCTGCTCCGGGATGTTCGCCAGCAGTCGGTCGTGGAGCGCGTGGACCCGCTCGTCGTCGTACTCCGCGTGTTCGGCCGACATGGTCCACGACCCGTACCACGTCCGCAGTTGGCGGGCGATGTACCCGTCGTGTCGCCCGAGGTCGCCGAGACCGACGTCGACGGGGTCGATCGAGTGGAGATGCGCGAGCACGTCGACGAACGACGCACCCACTCGACCGCGTACTTCGACGCCGAGGCGGGGCGCAGTCTGCTGCGCCGTGTAGAGCGCTTCGCCACCCACCTTGCCCATCACGTAGAAGTGCGTGTCGCACACGTCGCGGTCGTCGCAGTAGCCGATCGGCTCGGGGACCGGGACGCCGGCGGGGTGCAGCGCGTCGATGATGCGGAACTCGCGCCACATGTCGTGCGCCTTGGGCAGCAATTCGCCCTGCGGTGGCCGTCGGATCACGAACGACGCTCCGTCGGCGTCGGTCAATTCGTAGGTGAGGTTGGAGTGCCCACCTTCCAGGCGCACCCACGTGCACGGCGGGACGACGGTGGTGTTCGCTCCCAACCATGCCTCCACCACGGGAACGTCGAACCCCGGTACCTGCGCGCTCATCCCCGGATCATCGCGCACCCGATCGTCTCTCGGATCATCGCTGTTCGAGTCGGGTGTTTGCGTTGCGTCGGGTGTTTCAGCGCGGACATACCGCGCGCAAACACCCGACTCGATTCAGCGGTTCTCGCGGTACCAGGCGATGAGCGCGTTGGTGGCGCTGTCGTGATCGTCGGGCTTCGGCTCGCCGATGAGTTCGGGGGTGATCTGGTTGGCGAGTTCTTTGCCCAGTTCCACTCCCCACTGGTCGTAGCTGTCGACACCCCAGATCGTTCCCTGGACGTGGACGACGTGTTCGTACAGCGCGATGAGCTGCCCGAGGACCGACGGCGTGAGGCGCTCGGCGAGGATCACCGTGTTCGGCCGGTCGCCCTCGAAGTTCCGGTGCGGTTCGGCATCGTTCGACCTGCCGAACGCAAGCGCTTCGGACTGGGCGAACAGGTTCGCCATCAGGAGGTCGTGGTGTTCCTGGTACGGATGGTTGCCCTTGGCGAAACCGATGAAGTCGCACGGGATGATCCGCGTGCCCTGGTGGATGAGTTGGTAGAACGCGTGCTGTCCATTGGTGCCGGGCTCACCCCAGATGATCGGCCCCGTGTCGTGGTGAACCCGTTCACCATGAACGTCGACGGACTTGCCGTTCGACTCCATGTCCAACTGCTGGAGGTAGGCCGGGAACCGGTCGAGGTCGTTGGCGTACGGCAGCACGGCCTTGGTGTCGTGGCCGAGCCCGTTCGCATACCAGACGCCGAGCAGCGCCATCAGCACCGGGGCGTTCTCTCGCAGCGGAGCGGTGCGGAAGTGCTCGTCGATCGTGTGGAACCCGGCGAGGAACTCTCGGAATCCGACGGGGCCGATCGCGATCATCAACGACAGCCCGATCGCCGAGTCCACCGAGTAGCGCCCGCCGACCCAGTCCCAGAATCCGAACATGTTGGCGGTGTCGATTCCGAACTCGGCGACCCGGTCGGCGTTGGTGGACACGGCGACGAAGTGATCGGCCACGGCCGCTTCACCGAGCGACTCGATCAGCCACGTCCGAGCGGTTCGGGCGTTGGTGAGGGTCTCGATCGTGCCGAAGGTCTTGGAGGCCACGATGAACAGAGTCGAGGCCGGGTCGCAGTCGGCGAGCACCGACGCGATGTCGGCACCGCCGATGTTCGACACGAACGAGCAGCGGATGCGGTCGTGGCGGAATGCCCGCAGCGCCCGGTACGCCATGGCCGGTCCGAGGTCGGATCCTCCGATGCCGATGTTGACGACATGGGTGATCGAGTCGTCGCTGCGGATGCGGTCCGCGAAGGCACCCATGGAGTCGAGTACCTCGTGGACGTCGGGGACGACGTTCTCGCCGTCCACTTCGAAGGTCGACCCAGCAGGCATCCGCAGTGCGACATGGCCGACAGCGCGGTCCTCGGTGACGTTGATGTGCTCGCCGGCGAACATCGCGTCGCGTCGCGCCTCGACCCCCGAGTTCTCGGCGAGCGCGAGCAGGGCATCGAGCGTCGGGTCGTCGAGCGATGCTTTCGACCAGTCGATGCGCAGGTCGCCTGCAGCCGTGACGTATCGGTCGGCCCGGCCCGGGTCGGCGGCGAACAGGCCGCGCAGGTGCGCGGGTCGAGGGAGTGCGGTGAGGTCGTCGAGCGTGATGTCAGTCATCGTCACCGGAACGTAGCCCCACAGCCCGTGCTCGTCGACCGCGACCTCGCTCGGGAAGCCGTCGGCGTCCACCCGGACGAAGTCGGACGGTTCGAGATCGCCGGCGGCGGCTTCGTCGAGGAACACGACGGTGTCGTCGGGTCGGACGCTCGCGATCGGCAGGTCGGGGTCGAGCCAGGCGCCACCGTGCCCGGCAATGCCACGCACCCACGACGACATGGGGCCGGCCTTGCTCTCGCCCACTGCGAGCACGACGCGCCAGCGCGCCGCATTCACGACGGCCGGTCCGAGCGT
>JBBSOH010000072.1:0-15671 GCA_038259945.1 Acidimicrobiales bacterium | reverse complement strand
GTCGTTCACCCCGACCGATCACCGCTCACTCGATCGAGAACCGGGTGAACGACGTCTGACACCGAACACCCGGCCCGCAGTGATCGACGAACCGACTGGAGTGAGTACATGAGAGTTCTGGTCTCGGTGAAGCGGGTGCCGGCGCCCGGGTCGAAGATCAACATCACCGATGACGGCATGGCCGTCGACGACACCAACCTCGGCCACACGATGTCGCCACACGAGGAGTGCGCCCTCGAACTGGCGGTCCAGTTGGTGGAGAAGCACGGCGGGGAATCGCACGTGTTGACGCTCGGGGTGGCCGAGGCCGACGAGCAGTGTCGATGGGCGGCGTCGATCGGCATCACCAAGGCGACGCTGGTGGACGTCGGGACGATGGCGTGGGACCCGCAACGGACCGCCCGGGCCCTCACCGATGCCATCCGTACGATCGAGGAAGCCGACGGCGCGTTCGACGTGATCGTGTTCGGCAACGAGTCGGCCGATTCGGGCGGCTTCCAGGTCGGTATCCGGGTGTCCCGTGCGCTCGGGCGGCCGATGGTCAACGCGATCAAAGGCGTCGAGATCTCCGACGACGGTGCGACGCTCGAAGCGCGTCGCGAAACCGACAACGGCTACGAGGTCTACCAGCTCCCGATGCCGTGCGCGATCGGCGTGAAGGAGGGCATCACCTGGCCGCGCTACCCGACGATGCGCGGACGGTTGGCGTCCAAGAAGCTTGCTGTCGGCGCGGTGTCGTCCGACGCTGCGCCCGGCGGGCAGACGATGATCCGCCTCAACCGGCCCGAGGAGAAGGTGTCCGAGACGATCATCCTCGGCAACGGCCCCGAAGCCGCGCCGAAGGTCATCGAACTGCTCAAGGAACTGGGCCTCTGGTCGGAAGGATCGACATCATGACTGTTCTCGTGGTGGTCGAACACGACCGGGGAACCTTGGCCGATGCGACGCTCGAAGCGTTCGCCTTCGCCGGCGGCATCGCGTCGCAGCTCGGCGAGCAGGTCGACGCACTGCTGATCGGTGCGGATGCCGGTTCGCTTGCGGATGAGTGCGCAGCCCACGGGGCCGGAACGGTGCATCACGTCGCCGATGCGTCACTCATGGACTACGGACCCGACGCATACGGCTCTGCCGTGGCCGCAGCGGCAGGTGCACTGTCGCCGTCCGCGATCGTCGCTTCCGGGTCCGACCGTGGCAACGAGGTGCTCGCCTACGCGGCTGCGGAACTCGACCTGGCGTTCGTGGCGAACTGCCTCGACGTGAAGACCGCCGATGATTGGGAGATGACACGCGTTCAGTGGGGCGGCTCGCTCAACGAGGACGCTCGGCTCACCTCGCCGATGCCGATCCTGTCGGTCGCTCCGCACGCAGTCGACGCAGGCGAGCCGGTCACAGGAGCGACGGCGACGGTGCGGCAGCTCGACGTCACGCTGTCCGATGCGGCGATCGCGACGTTGATCCAGGACCGGATCGTGCTGTCGGAGGGCGTCACGCTCGCAACGGCGCCCGTGGTCGTCGGTGGCGGCCGCGGTGTCGGTTCAGCGGAGGGCTTTGAAGTCCTCGAAGCGCTCGCCGCGAAGCTCGGTGGCGTCGTCGGTTGTAGCCGTGCGGTCACGAACAACGGATGGCGTCCACACTCTGATCAGGTCGGCCAGACCGGCACGCGCATCGCTCCGCAGTTGTACATCGCATGCGGAATCAGCGGTGCGATCCAGCACTGGGTGGGGGCGAAGGCGGCGAAGAAGATCCTCGCCATCAACACCGACCCTGCAGCAAACATGGTCGTCAAGGCCGACTACGCCATCATCGGCGACCTGTTCGAGGTGTTGCCGGCCATCACCGACGCCACTTGAATCGGGCGGGGTCGGAGTCGAGCCGTCGCCCTCTCCGGCGCACCGCCTCGGCCTCCCGCCCCATCCGGTTCGACGGAGCCCACCTGAGCCACGCACCTCCGACGATGCCGAGAGCGAGCGGTGCCCACATCCACGAAGCGAACGAGCCGTCGAAAACGAGACGACCGGAGCGCCGACACTCACCCAGACCGCCGCCCACTTGTACCGCGCGGAGGTCGCCATGTCGAGCAGTTGCAGGGTGTTGCCCGATCGTGGATCGGCTCGCCCCGCCGCCACCAGGTGGTCGCCTGCAGCCCGCCGATCCTTCAGCTTCATCTGTGCGATGCCGGCGAGTTGGTGGCCTGCGACGTTGTCGGGCTCCAGCCGCAGCCCGGCGTGCGCGCTCTCGTTCATCGCCTCCCACTCGTGCTGCTCCAAATGCACCTCGGCTCGAACGAGATGGGTGGCCGCGAGGTCGGGAGCCATCTTCCGCGCTCGATCTGCTGAGCTGGCCGCCGCCTGTGTCCCACAACCCGCTCACGTCGGTGAGCGCGTCGAGCATCGGCCCGAAGTGGGCGAGCTTGCCCTCGACACGTGCGTGGGTGGCGAGCATGTCGGCCTTCACCGGGGCCAGCACGGCGTCGAACCGGCGCAACACGGTGAGCGGGAGGATGACCTCGCCGTACTCCGACTGCTTGTAGTCGCCACGCAGCAGATCGGCCACCGACCAGATGAAGGCGGCATGGTTCTTGATGGTGCTGGCGTCCGTCGTCACTGGTTCGACACCGTTCGCACGGAGCGTCCACGTTCGGGTTGCGTGAGTTCTGCAATGTGTCGGCCGATCGCCGGCCGCGTGCTGCTGTCGGAGTGCAGATCCTCGAGGGCTACGAAGCCGTTCCCGAAACCGCCGGAGAACTCGCACGGGCGGAAGCGATGTCTCGAGCCATGATCGAAGAGGAGCCGTGGTGACCGAGCGGCGAAGTAGACCGACCAGTCGGCCGCAGCAGGGCGAGATCTGGTGGGCGGAGTCGGAGGACAAGCGCCGACCGATGCTGATCGTGTCGCGGTCGGAGGCTGCGCAGCATCTGAACCGACTCGTCGTGGCGCCGATCACTCGAACCGTTCGCAACATCCCGACCGAGATCGCGATCGACGAGTCCTCCGGCCTTGCCGTCGACTGCGCTGCAGCGTTCGACGATCTGCAACCGCAGCCCGTCTCGATGCTCACCTTCCGCGTCGGAGCAATCCCGTTCCCTCGCGACCAGATCTGCACCGCACTCGAAGCGCTCGCCGACTGCTGACGCACACGCTGTGTTCCGACGAGGACGATCCGGACGTGGTCGACGCGTCCCTCGCATGGTGGGCGCTGCGCCGCAATGCCCGCATCCTCTCCAACGATCCCGACGTCGAGCGATACGCGGCCGAGGTCGGTGTCACGGTGACCGGCGTACCGAGGCCTGAGTTCGCGTCGGGTCGGAGCCACACGAGCGCATCCGGCCCGAGAAGTGTCAAGAGATCGTCTGACCGAGGCGGTGACATTCAATGTCGACCGACTTCACACCGATGATCGGCTGTGAGTTCCGCACCCCCACGGGCCCGATCGTTGTCGCGGCTGTCCAGCGAGGCGCCTGGTCCGTGGCAGCGCCCCGACCCCATCGGCCAGCGCATCGTGCTCACCGTTGCGGCCTGCCTCCTGGTCGGCCTGCTTCCGTTCGGGCCGCATCGGTGGTGGCTGGCACTCACGGTCGCGGTCGTCCAGATCATCTCCACGACCCTCGTCCGGCGACGCAACATCTCGATCACCGAGGAGGTCGCGAACTATCTGGTCGTCGAACACGCGCTGATGTTCGTCATCGCCGTCGTCGCTCCCTCGGGCTACTTGGCGACCAGCATCGTTGCCATCGGCTCGCTCGGATCGAACAGTCCGTATCTTCCCGTGCGTTGGCACCGGGCTCTCGCGTTGCTCACGACCGCGACGCTGGTCGTGCCGGCGTTGATCCACGACCTCGGTGCCGGCCCGTTGGCGGTCGGCGCAGGGATGCTGATGGTCGGCCACATCGCATTCAACCGGAGCGGCACGCTGATCCTCGCCGAGGAGGTGGCGCTCGCCGCCCGATACCAGGCCGACCACGATTCGCTCACGGGACTTCCGAACCGCCGCGTGCTGCGCAGCGCCCTCGACGACCTCGTTGAACGTCCAACACCGTCCGCACTGCTCCTCCTCGACATCGACAACTTCAAGGAGATCAACGACACGCTCGGCCACGATCTCGGCGACCGTGTGCTGTGCGAGGTCGCAGCCCGCCTCGCTGGGCTCGATGACGATGTCGTCGTGGTCCGACTCGGCGGCGACGAGTTCGCTGCGATCGTGCCCGGCGACACCGCAAGCGCCGCCGGCTTCGCCGTTGCCGTCGAGCGGTGCCTCGGCCCGGCAATGTGGGTGAACGCTGTTTCGCTGTCCGTCAGGGCGTCGATCGGCATGGCCCATACCGATGAGGCCCCGCCGAGTTCGCTGCTCCGGTTCGCCGACATCGCCATGTACCGGGCCAAGCGTGACGGGACCGGCCCGACGTGGTACCGGCCCGAGGACGACCCGCACAGTGAGCGCCGGATCGTCCTCATGCAGGACCTCCCCGGTGCGCTCGGTCGTGGCGACGTGGCGCCGTGGTTCCAGCCGCAGGTGGACATCATCTCGGGTGACGTGGTGGGCGGCGAGGCACTGGCGAGATGGATGCACCCCCGCTTCGGGCTGGTCGGTGCCCGAGAACTCCTCGAGCACGTCGACCTCGCTGGACTCCAGCGCGAACTCTCCGTCGTGATCCTCCGCCAGGCCATCCACGAGGCCCTGTCGTGGCCCCGCCACCTCCGACTCTCGGTCAACGTGACCGTCGGGGACATCCAGAGTGAGGAGTTCGTCTCGAAGCTCGACCTGGTCCTGGCGACGACCGGTTTCGACCCGCTCCGGCTCACACTCGAAGTCGTCGAGTTCGATGCCGAGATCTGCCCGACGCGCATCGCGGAGACGACGGATCGCATCCGATCGTCGGGTGTGTCACTCTCGCTCGACGACTTCGGCCAGGCGTCGTCGTCTCTCGCCCGACTCGACCTGTTCGACGTCGACGAACTGAAGATCGACCGACGCTTCGTCTCGAGGATGGCCGACCACCGCCGTGACGCAGCGATCGTCGACTCGGTCGTCGGGCTGGCCGAGCGGCTCGATCTGCGTCTCGTGGCAGAGGGCGTCGAGACCGCCGAGATGGCCTGCGCAGTCGCGGCCGCAGGCATCCGCGTCGTGCAGGGCTACTACTACGCACGCCCCTCGAAGACCCTCAGCGTCCAACGCTTCCAGCCGGTCCTGCAGCCTGCGCTGTCGACCTCCTCGGTCCTCTGAACCGGCAGGGGTGCCGTCCGAGCGGGTTCGATCGGAGGGCGGTCCCGGGCGGGAGTCGGCCACGTGCTCGCGCTGAACTCTGATGTACCCCCTCGTCATACTGAGCGCATGGGCAAGAACAGCCGCCAGCGGCGAGCGACCAAGCAACGTCGTCGGGAGCAGCGATCCACCGGTCGGCCACCAGGATCGCCGGGGGGCATCGGCGGCACGAACAACGGGAACGGACGGTTGGGCGCGAGTGAACGAGCTTGTGACTGTGCGGAGTGTCGGACCAACCGCGTGTCCGACTCACGACCAGACCTCACCGAGATCGAGGGCATGATCGTCGACCTCGTCGGACGCGTGTGGCCCATGGGCTGGCGTCCCGCCGAGGTGGTCCGCCAGATCGAGCGGTCGGTCACGCCGGTCAAAGCGGCCCGGACCCTCGTCGCCACGGCGATCACCGCGCACGCCGCGAAGACGAACGAGGACCTGGACGTTCATCCGCGGTGGGCGCACCAGCTCACCGTCGTTGCGCGCTCGGCCGCCGATGTCGGCATGTCGGACCCGGGCGATCCGAGCAACGGGTGGTTGAAGCGGCTCGCCGACGAAATGGGAGCAGATGGGGCTCGCCTCCTCGCCATCGAGGTGGCCAGGCAACTCGCCTCGCTCGGGCCGCTGCTCGTCCTGTTGCCGTACCCGGGCATCGCCGACATCGACGTGGCCAAGTGGAGCGATCTCGTCGGCTGGCGACACGGCGACGGGTCCGAGGACGGACGCGCCGACCCCCTGCTGGACAAGGTCCGGGCTCTGCTTGCCAAGGCGGAAGCGACCGAGTTCGCAGCCGAAGCCGAAGCCTTCACGGCCAAGGCGCACGACCTGATCGTGCGACACGCGATCGACGAGGCCGCGTTGCGCGGGCAGGATCCCGGCTGCTACACCGCCGAGATCGGCGCCCGCCGGATCGCACTGGTCGAGCCGTACGCGAAACAGCACCTCCTCCTCCTCTCCCAGGTCGCTGTTGCCGCCGACGCCCGCTGCATCCTCGAGAGCGATTGGGCGATGGCCACCATCGTCGGACCCGAACGCTCGCTCGGTGGGATCGAAACGCTGCACACGTCGCTCATGGTCCAGGCGCAAGCAGCGTTCAACGAAGCGGCCCGCTCGGCTCCGGCGGGGTCACGGATGCGTTCGCGGGGATACCGATCCTCGTTCCTCACGTCGTTCGCTTCGCGGGTCGGACAGCGACTGGCCGAGCAGCGCAATGCGGCCACCGCCGACGCACCCGGATCCGCCCTCCCGGTGCTGGCTGCAGATCGCGAAGCGGTGTCCGACGCGTACGCCAAGATGTTCACCGGGTCGCTCAGATCGGTGTCGTTCGGTGCGAGTGACAGTGCCGGTTGGATGGCCGGCGCCGCCGCAGGCGATCGCGCCCGCCTCGGCTCCCACGCGGTCGGCGATCGAGACATCACCCGGGCCCTCGGCTGATCGAACCGCCGCACCGGGCTACTGTCGGTTGAATCACGGCTGCGCAACGAGGCGCTGCGGTGTCGGAGGAAACGTGAACGTACACACCGAGGTGGCCGAGACGCTCGACAAGCTCGCGGCGATGGCCCAGGAGCGCAGACCCGACGACCAGGTGCTCCGCGAGTTCATCCAGCGGTACTACCGCGAACTGCCCGACGAGGACGCCGACGACCGCCGACTCGACGACGCCTACGCAGCCGCGGTCACCCACCTGACGCTGGGTCGACGGCGAGCCCACGGTGACGTGCTCGTGCGTGTCCTGTCGCCGAAGTCCGACCGCGACGGGTGGCGCACCGAGAGATCGGTGCTGATGTTCGTCACCGACGACATCCCCTTCCTCGTGGACACGGTGCGGATGGTGCTCGATCGTCACGGCCTCGGCATCCACCTCCTCGTCCACCCGACGCTGTCGTTCGTCCGCGACGGCAACGACGAGATCGTCCGCTTCGCCGACACGGCCCGCGCCGACGCGGCCGACGTGGTCACGGCGCCGGGGGGTGGTGTGCCAGACGACGCGTCAGACGCCGGGGTCGTCGAAGCGTGGGTGCTGATCGAACTCGATCGCTGCCCGCCCGACCTCGAACAACGACTGGAAGCCGACGTCTCGACCGCGATCGACGATGTCATGCGAGTCGTGGCCGACTTCGTCCCGATGCGCGACCGGATGCGCTCGCTCGCCGACGGCGACCGCCTCCTGGAGTGGCTGGGCGACCAGCACTTCGTCCTGCTCGGCGCCGCAAGCTTCGACCGGCTGATCGGTGCCGATGGCACCCCGAATCTCCGACTGCAACCCGGAACCGAGCTGGGCGAGTACCGGCCCGAGGCGCGCCTCGACGCGTCCGATCCGACCACGCCGTCCAAGCCCGGCGACGACCAGACGGTCATCGCCCGGACCGAAGCGGTGTCGACGATCCACCGGGCAGCACGGATGACGTGCATCTCGATCAGGCCCGCAGCAGACGGTGGGTCGGTCGAGCACCGTTTCGTCGGGCTGCTCGGCAGCGGCGCCTACCGCGAGAGCGTGTTCGCGATCCCGACGATCGGCGACCACGCACGCGAAGTCCTGGACCTGGCGGGAACGTCGGAGGTGAGCCATCTCGGTCGGTCGGTGAAGCACGTCGTCGAGACGCTTCCCCGAGACGTGGTGTTCGAACTCGATTCCCACACCCTGGCCGAGTTGGTGATCGACATCGTCGGCCTGCAGGAGCGCCGCATCGTGCGGGTCTTCGAGGTGGCCGAACCGGTCGGCCCCTGGACGACGGTGTTCGTGTACGTCCCACAGGCCCGCTTCGAGTCGGCTCTGCCCGAGCAGATCCGCCATCTGGTCGAGAAGCACTATGCGAGCGAGTCGCGTGACCTGCACACCCTGGTGGGCGCCAGTTCGCTGGCGCGGATCACCATGACCGTGCGGTCGAGTGATCGAGTCGACCTCGAGCGACTCGCCGCAGCGGTGGACGACGTGTCGACGACCTGGGACGAGCGCGCCGAGACCGCGATCTGCGACGTGCTCGGCGACATCGCCGGCCGCTCGACCTTCGCGGCCGTGCGTGACGCGATCCCGACCGACTACCGGGCTCGCGTCGCCCCCGAAGCGTCCACCGGTGACCTCGTCAACGTCGCCCGCCTGCTCGACACCGAGCCCGACTCGACGGAATCGCTCTCCACCTCGCTCGGTCGCGCCGTCGACGCGCCCGAGAACCAGTGGCGATTCCGGGTGTTCCGCCGGGGCACTGCGTCGACCATCGCCGAACTGGTGCCACTGCTCGACCACCTCGGGCTGCACGCCGTCGACGAACGGCCCTACGCCTTCGACTTCCCGAGCGGTGCCGTGCACCTCTACGACATCGGTGTGCGGGTCGATGCCGACTCGAAGTTCGACAAGCGACGCGACGACACCCAGCAGTCCGAGGTGCGCGCTGCGTTCGCCGGCCTGATGCACGGCACGGTCGAAGCCGACGGATTGAACCGGCTGATCATCGCCGCGAACCTCGACCGTCGCCAGGTCGCGGTGCTGCGCACCTACGCCCGCTACCTGCACCAGGCGGGGTTCCCGTTCAGTCGCTCGTATGTCGAGGAGGCGCTCGTGCGTCACGCCGGGCTCGCCGGCATGCTCGCCCGACTCTTCGACACCCGTTTCGACCCGACGACCGACATCGATGCCGTGACACGCCTGCTGCTCGCCGACGAGATCCGGTCCGATGTGCTGGCTGCGCTCGACGAGATCCCGTCGCTCGACGACGACCGCATCTGCCGTGCCATTCTCACCCTGATCGATGCCACGTCGCGCACCAACGCCTTCCGGCACCGACCGGTCGTGAACGGGACGGCTGTGAACGCAACGAACGGGAACGGTGCGCACGCCGCGGTCGGGGGAGCAGCGGGCGGCGCGTTCGCCGACGAGATCGCCGTCAAGCTGAGGTCGCGAGACATCGCCTTCCTCCCCGCTCCGCGCCCGATGTTCGAGATCTTCGTGTGCTCGCCGATGGTCGAAGGCGTCCATCTGCGCGGTGGTCGCGTGGCACGCGGTGGGCTGCGGTGGAGCGATCGCCCGGAGGACTTCCGCACCGAGGTGCTCGGCCTCGTCAAGGCGCAGATGGTGAAGAACTCGGTGATCGTGCCGGTCGGTGCCAAAGGCGGCTTCGTCATCAAGAACAGCTCGGCGTCGCCTGACGACCGCGACGCCGTGCGTGCCGAAGGCGTCGACCGGTACCGCCGCTTCATCCGGTCGCTGCTCGACATCACCGACAACTTGAACGGCGCGACCGTCGTGCGGCCGACCGAGTGTGTGATCTACGACGAGGACGACCCGTACCTCGTCGTGGCGGCCGACAAGGGGACGGCCACGTTCAGCGACATCGCCAACGAACTGGCGACCGATGCCGGGTTCTGGCTCGGTGACGCCTTCGCGTCCGGTGGCAGCGTCGGCTACGACCACAAGGCGATGGGCATCACAGCTCGCGGCGCATGGGAGAGCGTGCGCCGCCACGCCCGGGTGATCGGCAAGGACGTCGAAACCGACGAACTGACCGTGGTCGGCGTGGGTGACATGTCGGGCGACGTGTTCGGCAACGGGATGTTGCTCTCCGCCCACCTGAAGATCGTGGCTGCCTTCGACCACCGCCACGTGTTCCTCGACCCCGACCCCGACCCTGCCGCGTCGCACACCGAACGGGCACGACTCTTCGACCTGCCGCGGTCGAGTTGGGCTGACTACGACTCGGCGCTCATCTCGTCGGGCGGCGGCGTCCACCCCCGCTCGGCGAAGTCGATCGAGATCACCGACGAGGTGCGCGAGGCCCTCGGCATCGACGACGGCATCGTGTCGCTCCGCCCCGACGAGCTGATCTCCGCGATCCTGCGTGCACCTGTCGACCTGCTGTGGAACGGCGGTATCGGCACCTATGTGAAGGCGTCGACCGAGAGCCACGAAGCGGTCGGCGACCGCGCCAACGACTCGCTGCGAGTCGACGCCACCGACCTGCGCTGTCGGATCGTGGGCGAAGGCGGCAACCTCGGGCTCACGCAACTCGCTCGCGTCGAGTACGCGGTGGGCGGTGGATACATCTACGCCGATGCCATCGACAACTCGGCGGGCGTCGACTGCAGCGACCACGAGGTGAACATCAAGATCGTGCTCGACCAACTCGTGCGCGACGGCGACCTCACCGTGAAGCAACGCAACGACCTGCTCGCCGAGATGACCGACGAAGTGGCCGAACTCGTGCTCGACGACAACAGGGCCCAGACGCTCGCCCTGATGATCGCCCGCCGTCAGGCCCTGCCGATGGTCAACGTCCACGCCCGCTACCTCGCGGCGTTGGAGAACGACGGAGTGCTCGACCGGTCACTCGAGTTCCTTCCCACCGACAAGCAGATCGCCGAGCGTCAGTCGGCCGGAAGCGGGTTACGGGCGCCGGAGTTCGCGGTGATGATCGCCTACACGAAGAACGTCGACATCGACGAGATCCTGGCAACCGATCTGCCGGAGTCGCCGGTGTTGGAAGCCGACCTGCTCGCGTACTTCCCGACAGCTCTCCGTGAACGTTTCCCCGACGCACTGCGCCGACACCGACTGCGACGCGAGATCGTCACGACCGGTCTGGTGAACAACATGGTCAACCTGGCCGGAATCTCGTTCGACCATCGGATGACCGAGGACTCCGGTGCATCGGTCCCCGACGTGGCCCGTGCCTTCCTCGCCTCGCGCAACATCTTCCGCTTCGGCGAACGGTGGCGCGAGATCGACGAACTGGGCACCTCGATCTCACTCGACAGCCAGGTCGACCTGCTCCTCGAAGTTCGCCGGATGTGCGAGCGCGGTACCGCGTGGCTGCTGCGGCACATGCCTCCGCCACTGAACATCGAGGAAGCGATCGCGTCCTTCGGGGCGGGCATCGAGTCGCTGTCGGAATCACTGGAGGAGTCGATGGGCGGACGGGTTGCCGAGGAGATCGAACAGCTGCGCATCAGGCGGATCGACGAGGGTGTTCCCGAGACCCTGGCGGCACGGTCGGCGAGATGGCCGTGGATGCACACCGCCTTCGACATGACCCGACTCGCTCGCGATGAAGGGTGCGACGTGTCGAGGTCGGCCGCGGTCTACGGCGAGGTGTT
This sequence comes from Acidimicrobiales bacterium, assembly GCA_038259945.1. Taxonomy (GTDB): domain Bacteria; phylum Actinomycetota; class Acidimicrobiia; order Acidimicrobiales; family Ilumatobacteraceae; genus Ilumatobacter_A. Next base: position 4,331 of record JBBSOH010000072.1, on the reverse strand, counting down.
CGAAGCGTTCGACATCGGGTGGATGTGGGATGGCATCGGCGCGCTTCCCCGCTCCGACCGCTGGCAGACCCAGGCCCGCTCGTCGATGCGCGACGACCTGATGAACGTGATCGCGGAACTGACGCGTCGTGTGATGCGCTCCGAGGGCGCAACGACCGAGGCGTGGGTCGATGCGAACCAACGGGCGGTGGCGAGGACCGTCGCGATGCACCAGGAGATCCGCCGCGCCGAGAGCTACGACCTGACCACACTCTCGGTTGCGCTGCGACAACTCCGCAACCTCACCACCTCCGCCGTCGGCTGACCCCAATCCCCCTGCCCGAACCTCGTTGTTCTGGTTCAGAGCAAGAACGACGAGGTGCGTGTCAGCAAGGCGGCGGGTCGCCGTGGGCGCACTACTTCGACGTGACGGTGATTCCGTCGGTGACGGCGGAGGCGTCGAGTCCGATCGGCTCGGCGTCGATGCCGAACACCCAGCGGTAGAAGCCGGTCGACGCCTGGTGCACAGCCGGCCACACCTCCTGCACCGGCCGGTTGGGGGCTTCGCAGCCGTCGGTGCCGAGGGTGCGGAGTCGGTCGTCGACGAGGTTGCCGAGCCCTGCAGCTTCGGCGAGGTCGATCAGCGTGGCGCCATCGCTCCCGACGGCACAGAGGTCGGAGAACGCCAGGTGGCCGGAGTCGGCGAACGACCACAGCCACGACGGCGTGGGTGCGGTGTCGAACGCCGACGACGTCCGCTCGGTGCTCACGATCATGTCGAGTTCGCCGAGCATGAACAGCGACGGCACGTCGGGCGCCTCGTCGCCGAGGCCCGAGGCGTACGACACGTAGCCGAGGATCCCGTCGTCGTCGGCCATCTGCACGATGGTGCCGCCGCCGGCCGAGTGGCCGCCCAGGGCGATCCGATCGTTGTCGAGCGCTCCGCCCAGCACCGGGTCGTCGCCCAGCGTGGTGAGATAGGTGCGCAACGACCTGAAGTCGTCGATCGATGGACGCTGTTCCTCGGCGGTGCCGCCGAGGACGTTCATCAGATCGCGTGACGGGTGATCCGTCGACGCGGTGACGATCCCCACGTCGCGAGGTGCTGGGCGAGCACGCTCGACTGCAGACGGAACGAAGTGGAGCCGTGGCTGAACAGCACGATCGGGAACGGGCCGTCGGCAGCGGGAGCTGCGTCACGGGTGGCGTCGATCGAACGTGAGTCGTCGACGGTGTCGGGAACGAGGTCGGCGATCGCTGGTGGCAGGAAGCTGCGCACCGCGTAGCTCGCGATCCCTCCACGTGCCGCCTCGTCGGCCGGATACCAGACCTCGACCGCATTGCCCTCGGGCAACTGACGGGTCACCACGCCGACGGCGTACGGGCCCGGACCGGCGAGGTCGGCTGCGGTGACGTCGGACTCGGGCGCAGCAGTGGTGGTCGGCGCCTCGGTCGTGGGGGCGTCGGTCGTCGACGGAGCGTCGGTGACCGTCGGCTCGGACGCCACCGGGTCGGTGGCGGATGGATCGACTCCATCGGCCGGCTCGGTGGCTGGAGGGCCACCGGTCGTGGCCGTGGCCGCCTCGGTGGACGCCGAATCGACGTCTGCATCGGATCCACCGGACGAACATGCGGTCGCCACGAGTGTCGCGGCGAAGAGAACGGGCAGGAGTCGGCGCATCCGGGCGATGGTAGATGGTCAGCTGCGCGGTTCGATGATGCAGGGGCCGCCTCCGCAGGTGTCGACCACGATTCCGTCGGAACGGAGGAACGCAGCCACCTGGTCGTAGGCCGACGCCGCACGACGTACGTCCTCGTGCGGGTCGACGCCTTCACGGGGAGGCGTGTTCGTGATCGGCGGCAGCGGCGTGCCGCTGTCGAACAGGAACACCGCCGAGCCGTCGAATGGGTACGCCTCGATCCGGTCGATTCCCCAGAATGGCTGGACGTCGTTGCTGCGCACGTCGGGGGCGCCGACGCTCGCGCCCATCGTGCGCGCCATCACGTCCATCGCGACGTTGGCCACCTGGAAGTCACCGAGCGCGCCCTGGATCAGCGCGAACTTCGTGTTCATCCCGTCGAGGGGTTCACGGAAGTACGCGGCGTAGCCGTTGCCCTCGCCGCGGTCCCACAGCATCTGGATCGCCAGGAGCACCACCGCCTGGTCGAGTTTGTCGGGGAAGGCGGGGTCGAGGATCTGCTGGAACGTGTCGAAGTCGACGCTGCGGTTCAGCAACGTGGAGTAGTTGATGCCCGGCACGCCGAAGACGCCTCGGTCCCAGTCGGGCGAGATCGCCGTGGCCACCGGCCCCATGATCCCGCCCTGGGAGATCCCGTAGTACGACAGTTGCTCGATGTCGAGCAGCGCGCGGCCGTCATCGGCCTGGAAGGCGGGATCGGACACGAATCCGTCCGCGTGCTTCATCAGTCGACCGAGGAACAGCGTGTTCAGGTGCCCCTGCAGCAACCGGTCGACGAGTGTCGAGAAGTTGCTCGGGTCCACGAGTGACGCTGCAGCGTTGCCTGTGTCCTCCTCCGCCATACCGATGAGCGCCGTCCCGCAGACGACGTAGTTGTGGTTGCGGGCGACGAGCGTCGGCCCCGCCGAAGTGGCCTGCCCCTCCGTGCCGAGCAGTCCGTGACCGTAGACCAGGCCGGCTCCCGGGGCGTCGGCGGTGGATGCCTCGGTGATCTGGCAGCGGAAGCGGGCGGTGATCGACCCGTTCGACTCCGGAAGATCGGATCCGTCAGGCAGGTTCAGGCCCGTGCCGCTCGCACCGTCGGCCTCCAGGTAGAGCGGCACCTCGTAGGTGCCGTCGATGATCCTCCGCTGTTCTGCAGGGTCGGTCTCGCTGATCTCGACCTCACTCGTCGCGACGGTGAACACCGGAGCCGCGTCGCCGAGTTGCTCGAACGCATCGTCGCGCATGAGGGTCAGCGGCCCGGTCAGGTTCTCGGTCGAGATGACCGTGAACTCCCAGGCGATGGTCAACTCGTCGCGCTCGACTCCCACCGCTTCGAGGTCGCTGAACACCTGTTCCATCGCCTCACGGCGAGCTTCCACCTCGGGCACGTCGGACTCCAGTCGGTCCCGGTAGGCGCGGAACGCGTCGGTCGGCTCGATCGGATTGCCATCGGCATCGACCAGGTTCCGGAGCCCGATCACGATGCGATGTCCGTTGGCGTAGTTCGTCGCCGGACGCAGGAACAGGCCCCGTCGAGCATCGTCGGTGGCGTTGGCATCGAGTTCGGCCCAGTGGGCGAGGATCTCCCCGGTGGTCGCATCGACGATCACGCTGCCCGAATCGGCATCGAGCGACCGACCGATGTCGGTGACCGGTGGGAGAGCGGAGGCCTCGGGGTCGACGCCCGGCATCAGCACGAGGGCGGCGCTGCCGGGGCTGAACCCGTCGTTGCGGTTCTGGCGAGCGGTGTCGACGTTCACACCGTCAGCGTTCGCAGGCATCGATTCCGTCGACAGGTTCACCCGCAGACCGGTGACGCTCGTGTCGTCGGGGACCGTCAGCGCATCGGACGGAAACGGCAAGAGACACGACTCGCCCACGACCTCACAGCGCTCGGGGGACTCCACGTCGAGTTCGATCGTGCCGGCGAAGCCGCCCTCCGGACCACCGCTGTCGACCGGTTCGGTGCCGTCGGTTGCCGGCGGCGCCTCGCTCGTCGCCGGTTCGGGTTCCGGTTCCGTGTCGGGCGCCTCCGTGGCCGGAGCGGCGCTGGCTGGGACACCGTCGTCGACGCTCGTCGACGCCGTGTCGTCGCCACCTGACGAGCATGCAGCCGCTGCCAGGGCGAAGGTGATCAGGACGGCAATTCGTTTCATGGTTCCCCCGGTGATTCGCGAACGTTGTCGACGATCGTCGCACGCCGCGGCGCACCACTACCAGCCGGAAGGCGTCGCGCCAGCCCCGGGAAGGGAGATCGTCCAGGGTGAGGCGAGCGTCCGGAGGAAGGGCGAACGTCGGGAGGAGGGGTGGACGCCGGGGGTCAGGAAGCTGCGGGCGGCGTTGCGCAGAACTCGGAGAACTCGGCGAGGAACCGTGCGAGTCGGTCGAGCGTCGCCCCGTCGGCCCGATCACCCCACTCTCGGCGGCACGCTTCTTCTTCCTCGACCGGTACCTCTTCCGACGTGGGAAGGTCTGAGTCGATTGCGGACCGGGTGGACATGGCGTGGAATCGTGGGTCCCCGGCCCGATCGGCAACGATGACCGGATGGATTTCGACCTGGCCCAGACCGACGCACTGCTCTCCACGACCCGGGCGGACCGCAAGCGTCTCGACCTGGAACGCGAGGTTCCCGACGACGTCCTCCTCGAGTGCCTCCAACTCGCCGT
>JBBSOH010000071.1:0-15809 GCA_038259945.1 Acidimicrobiales bacterium | reverse complement strand
CCGCTGGCTTGCGGCGGCGCTCAGCGCAGGCACGGGGGTTCTCGGACACCACGGTCTCGCTCTCACCTGGACTTTCACCAACTGGGTCGCTCGATAACGCTTCGGCGATCGAACATGAGCCTGATTGATAGCGGACGGCTCGCGCTCTGATGATCGCTGTTGTACGATGATCGTATTGCTGCGATAATGGTCGGGTGGCTGGGATCGAGTTGCACAACGAGATCGTCGAGTGGATGTCCAGCCTGAACACAACCGAATGGGACCGGACGGTGATCGTCATCGACCGGCTCGCCGATCTCGGATCGATGGCACGCATGCCATCTTCCCGAGCACTCGGTGACGGGCTGTTCGAGGTGCGGTTCGCGCTCGGCCCGACCGCACGACGAATCACCTACCGATTCACCAACGACAACCGGATCATCTTGCTGACGACGTTCCGCAAACAACGCAACAACGAACGCGCCGAGATCACCAGGGCACGACAGATCGCCGACGAGTGCGCTCGGCTCAACCCGTAGAGGACGCATCATGGCCAACTACTCCCGCTGGGAAGACATCAAGAAGCAGCGACCGGCACCCGCCGACGAAACGCGCGCCGGAGTCGAGCAGGACTTCGCTCTGGGCCAATTGATCTATGACCTGCGAACCGGTGCCGGGTTGAGTCAACGTGAACTCGCCGAGCGCATGGGCACCACCCAGTCGGTGATCTCGCGGCTCGAAGAGGGCGGAGGCGCACGCAACCGACTCGACACCCTCGCCCGAGTCGCCACCGCGCTCGACCGTCACCTCGTCGTGTCGTTCCCCGAAGTCGTGCCGAAGCAACTCAAAGACGCCGTCCAAGTCGCCTGAAGACACCGCCGACAACGCATAACATTCCAGCCGGGGAGCTCTCCGGATCGCTCTGGAACCGGCACGACGATCGGTCTCGGCGTCCGAGGGGGTCGACGCGCGTTATCGAGTGCCGGGCCGCACCCATCACGTCCCACGTATCGCCGGCATTGCGGCGCGGACCAGGGCGGTCTGGTCCGGGAATATCGGGTGGGTCCGGATGCGCGTGTTCGAGGAGTCGTCAGACGCGTCCCGGAACAACGACATCCGGGTGTGGCCCGAACTCCACGGCCCGCAGGCGGTGTTCGAGAAGATCGTCCGCCTCGCCGGCCCGAGCGACATCACCCAAACCTGGGTCAACGGTCTCCGCACCGCCCTCTGAGCCCGTCAATCACCGTTTGCGACAAGAAATCGGAGACCCGGTCCTCCGATTGTTTTCACAAACGCGGTGTTCCGGGCCGCGGACGCGACCGGTGCGGCGGCGGAGGTAGGTCAGTCCTCGACGGTGAGGTTGATCGTCAACGAACCCGCGAACCCGTCACTGAATTCGCCGGCGACCGAAACGACGTGGTCGCCGGTCGACAAGCCGTCGACGAGGGCAACGTACGCCCGGCTGTTCATCGATGTCTCACCGGCCGGCACCTCCAAGATGTTCCCGTCGGGCAACGCCACCGTCTCGACCGCCCCGTCGACCTGGTACGCGGTCAGGTCGGCCGTCTCGACGCCGTCGACCGTGACGGAAGACGACGTGACCGTGAAGTAGCTGTCGAGGCATGCTGTGTCGACGGCGTCGCCGGCGGCTTCGATGCAGTAGCTGCCCACCGGCTGGAGCATGAGGACCTGATCGGTGTTCATGGTGCACGAGACCGTCGCGTCGCCCTCGGCGCTCCACGTCGGAGCGAAATACACGTCGTCGGTGGATCGGCCCATGTCACAGGCCGCCGGATCGACGAGGATGTTTTGGTCCGCTGGCACCTCGATCAGGCCTGCGGCGAATTCGGTGAGGAGATCAGCGGGGCTGGTGTCGCCGACGCCCTCACCCGCCGGAAGGATCTCGGGCTCGGACGAACTGTCGTCGTCGCTGCCGCAGGCTCCGAACAGGAGCGCCGCCCCCATCGTGAGAATGACCGTTGTCCGTGTCCAACGCTTCATAGCTGACCCCCGTCCGCTTGAGTTGCCGCATGGTAGATCAGCTCGCGTCCATCGTGCTGACAAAAGACGGAAATTTGTTCACGGGGTTGGATCACAACGGTGAGGCCACGAGTCCCGCCTGACCGAGGTGCTACGTGACCATGATCGCCACGGACATCCAGGGTCGTTCGGCGACGACACGCCCCGGGATCGGTCTGGGTCTGTCTGTCGATGGATGTCTGCGGAGTTCTCACCCTGTGTACGGGCAGCGCACGCAACGACGGTCCCCGATCCGTCGGTCATGCCCTTCGCTCGCATTCACCCGTCGCGGTGGCGCGAGCGGCGCCCACATGCGGGAACTTGTGGTCACGGGCGCCCGTCGGCGCGGAGGAGGTCATGGACTGGATCGATCGTGAAAGGGATGCTCCCGTCCGCAGCGGAGCCGGTCCGAACGATGGTGACGACGCTTGCCTCGTCGTCGGTGACGAATGCGACGAACTCGCCCTCGGGTGATGCCACCGCACCCTGGCACGAGTCGGAAGCGCTGACGCTGGTTGCGATCTGGCAGGACGACAGCAACGACGACGCAACGCGCTCGTCACGGGACCGATCGCTTGTCGATCCGTTGGAGATGGTCGAGACGACCAACTGGAACGTGCTGTCGGGGATCGACGCGACACAGCTCACGAGCGTGTCCGGCCCGTCCTCGAGCATCGTCTGCGTGGGTGCTCCGAGCAGGTCGGTGTCGAGCGCCGACACGATGTCGTCGCAGTAGGACTCGTCGAAGGGAGCCGCCTCGAGGCGTTCTGGAGAGTCATCGAGCGAGCGGCCCATGTATCCGACCCCCGTGATCGAGACGGCGCCGACGAGTACACCGATGACGACTCCTGCAACCGTGGCCGGCGTGATCGACCCAGCGGTCACAGCTCGTCCTGGATGTTGTCGAGGGTCGAGATCAGCTCGTCCTGCCTTGGTCTGCCGGGAGCGGCGATCACGTCGACGGTGACGATGTTGTCCTGCGCGGTGCGCACGATGAACCGGTAGGTGCCCGGACCGCCAATGTTCCCACTGCCGCAGATGTCCGGGTTCCCGGTTGCCTCGAGCGGGATCTCGACCGGGCGAGGGCCCACGTCGATGGTCGCGCATTGGAGTGTCCACGCGTGCGACGAACCCAACGAAGCGACAGGGTAGGTGCCGTCCACGACGCCGACGTCCCGAGCGACTCGCAGCGTCAGTTCGGTTCCGACCACCTCGCATCGCCCGAGCGAGATCTCGCCGCTCGAATCGATGCCGAGTTGCGCTGCGAAGGCGGAGATCGGACCGGAACACTCCTCGTCGGTCAGCTCAGGTGTGCTCGTTGCCTCGGGCAGATCTGGACCCGACGACCTCGGCTCGGGCCACAACCAGGCGGCTCCGATTCCAGCACCGACGGCGAAACCTGCGATGAGCCCGACGATCGGCCCCGCACGCCGGCGAGAACGGGGTGTTGGATGAGGTTCCTCCTGCATGATCGGTGACTCTATGGATCGATGTCCACTCGCCACAGGGGAGCAGTCCCCGGGCGTCCTCTCGTCGGGTCACCTCAGTCCGCGACAGCGCTGAGTCGTTCATGCTGCTGCGCGAGGCGACGTTCTCGGAGTTCTGATGACCGTAGGTGGGCTCCGGCGCGTCCGAAGACGATCGAGTGATCGTCAGCCCTCGATCAATTCGACGAGATGACCGTCGAGATCGGTGATGAAGCCGACCACCGCATCGCGTAGGCCCGGCACCGGTGACGGTTCCTTCTCGATCCGCGCCCCCAGAGCCAGCGCTTTCTCGGCCGTTGCCACTGCGTCGGACACGTAGAACACGACTTTCCCACCCGTGTGTGCGAGATCGCGCTCCACACCGTCGGTGTGACACATCAAGACCAGCGCCGGTCCTCGCTCGAGACCGAGGACGATCTCGTCCATCGTGTCCAGCTGAAAGGTCATGATCTCCTTCATCCCGAACAACGTCGTGTAGAAGTCGGCGGAACGACGGAGGTCGGACACGCCGATTCCCGTGGCGCCGATGCGAGCTTGCTTCATGGTCATGCAGGTGGACCGTAGCGCCGACACCTGTTGCGTCACCTGACGATCACAGCCAGCCGCGACGCTTGAAGTTGCGGTACAGGGCGAGCGAGGTCAACACCATCGCACACAAGGCCAACGGGTAGCCGGCCGACCATCCGAGCTCGGGCATGTGCTCGAAGTTCATGCCGTAGATCGCGGCGATCATCGTCGGCATGGCGATGATCGCCACCCACGCGGAGATCTTGCGCATGTCCTCGTTCTGGCGCATTCCGACCTGAGCGACGTTCGCATGCAGGGCGCTGTCGAGCAGGGAGTCGAGACCGTCGAGGTTCTCCGACACGCGGCGCAAGTGGTCGAGGACGTCGCGGAAGTAGTCGCTGGCCTCCAGATGGATGGGCGTCGCCCCGAGGTCGAGTTCCACCAGGGCCATCTCGAGCGGCGCGATCGCACGTCGGAAGTCCAGGACCTCCCGCTTCAGCTTGAAGATCCGCTCGGCGTGGGCCGAACTCGGGCCGCTGAACACCTGCAACTCGATCTCGTCGATGTCGATGTCGAGTCCGAGCATGACGACGGCATAGTCGTCGACGACCTTGTCTGCCAGCGCGTGCATGACCGAGGTCGGTCCCCAGCGCAGTCGGTCCGGATCCTCCTCCAGGTGATCGCGCAGCTGGGCGAGCCCAGCCGTCTCACCGTGCCGAACGGTCACGACGAAGTGCTCGCCGACGAACACCATCAGTTGGCCGATCTCGACCACCTCCTCGGTGTCGACGTACCGCGCTGGCTTCAGGACGAAGAACACCGAGTTGTCGTAACGCTCCAGCTTCGGACGCTGGTGGGGACGCAGCGAGTCCTCCACTGCCAGTGCATGCAGCCCGAACGCCTCGGACACGACCTCGAACTCCTCGTGACTCGGGTCGTGGAGACCCACCCACACGAATCCTCCCATCGACACTGCCTGGGCGAGAACGTCGGGGAGTGGCGCCTCGACATCGGCCCTGCGGCCATCCACGTACACACCGCAGTCGACGATCATCGGACCAGTCTGTCGGAGACGCGGCGCTGCGAGTGTGGAGGTGGGACGGTCCGGACCAGGAGGCGCTGATGCCGGGGATCCAGCGCGGGAGACTCCGTCGATGATCAGCTGCGAATGATGTTCGCAGCAGCGCCCAACGCCACGGCCTTGCCGACCAATCCGTGGCGCCTGCGACGGCGCACCACGACCAGCAGGAGTGCAGCCACGGCCGCTCCCGCCCCGGCGATGATCAGGCGGGGGTTCGACCCGTCGAGGTCGGGAGAGCGATCCTCCGGGATGGCACCGAGACCCTCACCGGTCTCGACGGTGTCGGTACCGATGCGCTTCGCGAACGCATCGAGATCCGGCTTGTCCTGAGGCGTGTCGGCCACGACGGCGTCGGGAGAGTCGGGAAAGTCGTTGTGACGCTGGCGAGCCTTCGGATCGTTCTTCGATCCGGTGCTGTTCGACTGGGCGGGGTCGCCTCCCGCTTCCGGGCGCAGGTTGGTGCTCTTGCTCATCGCTCGGCGCTACCCGCTCGGGGCGTGTTTCAACCGGGCCGGTCGTCGTCAGCTGCAGGCGGCGAGCATGTCGGCGAACGACTCCTCGACGTGGCGGCGGAACTCCTCGGGCTCGGTGATCGCGTCGGGATCGATGAACATGCCGATGTCGAACATGCCGTTCATCGACAGCGCGGTGATGTTGGCCCCGGTGCCGGCAACGGGTCCCATGGGGATGGTCGCCGTGACCTCGGCACCCGACACGAAGATCGGGAACGGTGCGCCGCGGAGGTTCGAGGTGGCGAAGTCGATGCGGCCGGCGGCCGAACGAGCCGCCGACGTGACGACCGACGTGGGGAGCAGGTTCGCGACGCCGGAGAGGCCGGTCATCCCGCCGGTCTTCTGCGCGTCGAGCTTTGCGACTTCGGCGGCCGCCATGACCGCAGCGACGCGATCGGCCGGGTCCATCTCGCCCGCGGGCAGCTTGACGGGGACCGGCGTGAACGCGTTGCCGCCCGACTTCTTGTCGGTACGGGTGCTGAGCACGAAGCTCGAGTTGACCGTGTCGATGTCGACGCCGTGAGCGACGTGGTAGCGGTGCGCCGCCTCGGCGAGTCCGGCCATGAACGCGTCGTTGATCGTGCCGCCTGCCGACTTGCCGATCGCCTTGAGATCGTCGACCCGCAACTGCACCCATTCGAGACGGCGGTGACGGGAACGGTTGGACCAGAGCGGCGATCCGGAGTGGGCCTCTTCTTCGCTCGGCGCGAGTTGGGCGAGTGCCCCCTTCACCGTGTCCACCAGAGTGCCGACCGTGCCGGTCAGGCGGGAGGGGTCGGCCGGCCACATCGCGACCTCGCCGACCATCCGTCGCCCGATGCCGAACTGGCGTCGGGCCACGTGTGTTGCCGACGCCTGGATGTTGGCCCGGGTGCTGGTGCCGTAGTTGCCGCCGAGTTCCTTCGCGTTGCCGCGATCGACCGCAGCAGCGATCAGTGCGACGAGGTCGACGTCGGGCGGAGGCGGCTCGTCGGCGCTGATCTGCTGGTACAACTCGGCCATTCGCAGTTGCCCGATCCCGTCGCTCACCGAGTGGTGGATGATCGCGAACATCGCCGAGCGCTTCTTCGCGAGCCCGTGGATCACGACGAACTTCCACAGCGGCCGTGTCCGGTCGAGCGGCTCGGAGTAGAGCTGCGCGCAGAGATCGAACAGCTGCCGCTCGGTGCCGGGGGAGGGGAGGACCACTTCGCGCAGGTGTGCGTCGAGATCGAACTCGGCGTCGGGCACCCACGCCGGAGTGGACAGCCGGGCGAAGCCGGGCACGACTCGCTGGTACAGCCGCGGGGTCTTCGCGATGCCCGCGCGCAGCGTCTGACGGAACCGGTCCATGTCCAACTCGCGGTCGAGCAGGATCACCGAACCCCCGCTCGGATTGAGCCAGGGGTCCTTCTCGATGTTCCACATCAGCGCCTCGTGCTCGCTCATGCGAGCAGCGCCGTCGGTCTCTCGTTCGCGTCGTGCCATGGGTGTCTCTCGATCGTGTGGTGGGGTGTCGTTGCGCGGGTCGCGGGCTCAGGTGTCGGTGCCGGGTCGGCGTGACACCTCGGCGTTGGGATCGCCCGAGTATCCGGGCGGGAAGGTGCGGAGCAGTTCCTCCGTCGTCGGTTGACGGCGGATGCGTGACTCCGGAGGGAGAAGGTCGCTGAGCGCCTTCATGATCCGCTTCGTGTCGGCGTCCGGGCTGCGGTACTTCATGCCGACCGGGTCGCCGACCACCGCCGTGACGACCGGTCGCGAGCGCGGGCTCATGTTGGGCAGGCGCTGGTTCCGGGGCCAGACGTTCTCGGTGCCCCACAGGCCGACCGGGATGACGGGGACGCGAGTGTCGGCGGCGAGCTTTGCTGCACCCCACCGGCCCTTCAACTCCGGGTCGAAGAACGCCGGGCCGCGCGGGATGGTGCCCTCGGGCGCCATCATCACGAGTTCGCCACCGCGAAGTGCTCGCGCTGCGGCTTCGAGCGGTTCGTTGGACCCCGACGCACGTTCGACGCGCACGCCACCGATCCCTTCGAGCAGTCGGCCGACCAGGGGGACGTCGAAAACCTCCTTCTTGCCGAGGCCGCGAACGTTGCGGCCGGCACGGGCCAGGAGCAGGCCCATGACCGTCGGGTCGAAGTAGGAGCGGTGGTTGAACACCACGATGGCCGGACCGTCGGCCGGGATCTTGTCGTCGTGCTGGAACACGATGTCCGCATACGGCGCGATCAACTCGGGTCGCATGATCGGACGAGCCCACTCCTGGATCTCGCGACCGGCGACCTTGATCACGCCGGTGCTCTTGTCGAGGTGGCGGACCGGCCAGCCCTTCACCGCAGCGAGCGCCTGGAGGCGGGCGTCGGGGTTGACGGCGACGGGGTGGCCCACGAGGTCGAGGAGAGGAGCGTCGTAGTAGCTGTCGCTGTAGGCACTGCTGGCCGACAGCCGCACGCCGTGCTCGGCTGCCCACTCACGTACGGCATCGGCCTTGGCCGGACCCCACACGAAGACGCCGTCGATCTCCCCCGTGTACCGCGAGTGCTTGTCGTCGGTGCGGCCCCATGCAGTGCCGACCACGCCGTCGAAGCCGAGCGCTTCGGCGAGCGGGCGGGTGAAGGCGAGCGGCGAGGTCGAGGCGAGGACCAACAGGTCGCCTGCGGCTCGGTGCTCCTCGATGACGACCTTCGCGAAGGGGAGGAGATGCTCGACGATCTCGTCGGCGGCCTTGCGCGCCGCCGTCTCCACGTCGATGACCGACCAGCCCACCGAGGCACGAACTGCGAGCTTCGCCGGTTGCATCAGGATCCGGGATTCGCCCATCACGTTGAAGATCGTCTTGAGCACCGACGAAGCTGCGTGGACGAGCGGTTCGGCGAAGGGGATCGAGGAGTCGGAGCCGATCCCCGCCTCGGCGAGGTGCCGCATGAAGATGGGCGTGGACGACTCGTCGATCAATGTGCGGTCGAGGTCGAAGATGGCTGCGGTGGTCACTGATGCTCCCTGCGATCGAGGCGTTGCGTCATCGTGCCTCGAATCTTGCGATTTCCCTGATCGTGTCATACTGCCAGGGTGTGAGACGAGGGGCGTCTCGCCGGCAACTCGGCGCAGTAGGGGAACGATGAATCTCGCAGGCTTGATCAACGACCACGATGCCGACGCCATTGCGTTGGTCGACGGCGACGAAGTCCTCACGTACGGAGACCTCCGTCGCCGCATCGGTGCCATGCAGGGTGACCTCGGCGAACACGGAATCGGTGAGGACTCGATCGTGGCGCTGGCCACCGGAAACGATCTTGCGTTCGTTCTCGCCACGCTGGCGGTACTCGGCCTCGGCGGCGTGGTGATGCCGCTCAACCCGAGCAGCCCGACTCTCGAACTCGTCCGCAAACTCGATGTCGCTCACCCCGACCTGTTGCTGATCGGCCATGCCGGTCGCGCCCACCTCGACTCCGAGACGATCACGACCGAACGCCTCGATCTGATCGAACTCTCGAACCGGTCGGCAACCGCGACCGACGTCCCCGACCGGATCGTCGTCGACCGCAACGACGGCGATGCTGCTTTCTACCTCGCGACCAGCGGTGTCTCCGGTGACGCAAAGGTCGCCGTGCTCACGCACAGGAACCTCGGGTGGATCCACGAGGCTCTCGCCGAAATGGACACGCCGGCGACCTCCGCCGACGTGGCGCTCGGCGTGCTGCCCTTCACCCACATCTTCGGGCTCAACGTCGTGTTGCTGGGGATGCTCCGCATCGGAGGAAAGCTGGTGCTGCAGGAGCGGTTCGACGCCGTCGAGAGCCTGCGCCTCGTCCAGGAGCATGGCGTCACGATGCTCACCGGGGCACCTCCGATGTGGCAGCGGTGGCTTGCGTCGGACATGCCCGACGACGTGTTGGCGAGCGTCCGGTTCGCCGCCTCGGGCGCAGCGGCGCTCCCGGTCGCCGTGTTCGAAGCGGTGCGGGAACGGTTCGGCGTCGAGATCGCGCAGGGTTACGGGCTGACGGAGACGTCACCGATCGTCACGCTCGGACGAGGCTTCCCCGTCCGCCCGACCTCGGTCGGCCGTGTGCTCCCCGGGGTGGAGGTGGCGCTGGTCGACGAGTCCGGGTCGCCGGTCGACATGGGTGACGAAGGCGAGATCGTCGTGCGCAGCCCAGGCGTGTTCGCCGGATACCTCGATGACGCTGCCGCCACCGAATCGGTGCTCTCCGAGGACGGTTGGCTCTGGACGGGTGACGTCGGGATCTTCGACGAGGACGGCTACCTGTACCTGGTGGACCGGATCAAGGACATCGTCATCGTGTCCGGATTCAACGTCTACCCCGCCGAGGTCGAGAACGTCCTCATGGCGCATCCCGGCGTGCAGGGAGCGATCGTCACCGGCACCGTCGACGCACTCACCGGCGAGGCGGTCGTCGCACACGTCACGGGCACGGCGACGGAGGCGGAACTCCACGAGCACGTCGCTCGACATCTCAGTCGGTACAAACAGCCGAGCGTCTACCACTTCCTCGACGAATTGCCGATCGCTTCGAACGGCAAGGCCATCCGACGGGCTCTGCGCTGATGGGCCGGCTCGGGGAGCGCCCCGGCTCGTTCCGTTTCGAACCGGCACCTGAACTGCCCGGATCCGATCGGCTGAGCAAGTACATCTTCGGAGGCATCCGCCATCTCGCCTCGCGGGGGTGGCACTTCGAGGTGGAGGGTCGAGAACACATCCCGTCCGATGGTCCGGCCATCCTCACTCCGAACCACCTGTCGTTCTGCGACTCGATCTTCGTGCCGGCCGCCCTCCCGCGTCGCGTGTGGGCGATCGGCAAGGGCGAGTACATGGACAGCTGGAAGACCAAGCACCTGTTCCCGGCCATGGGCATGATCCCTGTCGATCGGTCGGGTGGCGACGCGGCGATGGCGGCACTCGATGCTGCAGCGAACGTGCTCGACGCCGGCCGGCTGTTCATGATCTACCCGGAGGGCACTCGGTCGCGCAGTGGCAATCTCCACAAGGGCCGTACCGGCGCTGCCCGCCTGTCGCTGCGGTGCAATGCGCCGATCGTTCCCGTCGGGCACGAAGGCACTCTCGAGGTCCAGCCGCCGGACTCGGTCAAGATGAAGCTGGGTCGTGACGTCGTGGTCCGATTCGGGCGGCCGATGTGGGCGCACGAGTTCGGCGACGTCGACGATCCGCGCACGTTGCGTCGGTTCACCGACGCCGTGATGTTCGAGATCGCACAGCTCTCGGGGCAGACCTACGTCGATACCTGTGCCGGCTCCGGTGACGATGCGAGTGGGTCGGCGCCTGCCGGGAGTGACGACCAGGCCAAGGTCACCCCGAGTCGACCAAGCGTCGTCGGTTCGGCACCGTCCGCCCGTCCCTCGGTGCAGGAGACGGTGCCGACCGGCGGCGATCCGACACCGATCCGGCCGCCGACGAATCGCCCGACGGTGCCGGCCCGACGGCCGGAGCGAAACGGCGCATCCCCCGAGGTCCCTGCGCTCCGCCTGCCGCCGGGCCGACGGGAGCGAGTGGTGCACGGCGCCGTTCGATCCGGCGCGGATTGATTCTTTGCATCTCGTCCTGACGACGCCGAATGGGAGTCGTCATGCCTGACCCCTCCTGAGTGGATCCCGGCTATTGTGCGAACTGGAGTGACACGAACATCATGAGCCTCATCACACGCGTACGCGACTGGGAACACCGCACCCGCCCCACCGACCCCGCCGTCGCGGCTGCGATGGACCGGCGTTGGGATGGCCTACCGGAACACGTCAAGACGCCCGCGCAACTCCTCGGTCGTCGCACGACGGGCTGCGAGGGAACACACGGTGTGTTCCCCGCGTGCGACTTCGCGTGCAAGCCCTGCTATCACTCCGCCGACGCGAACAAGGTGCGCGTCGACGGCGAACACACCAAGACCGAAGTCACCAAGCAGATGGACTACCTCCAGGAACAGCGCGGCCCGCAGTCCCACGTACAGCTGATCGGTGGCGAGGTGAGCCTGCTCGAGGCCGAGGACCACGCCGCCACGATCGATCTGATGCGCCAGCGCGGACGCGTTCCGATGAGCTTCAGTCACGGCGACGTCACCGATCAGTACCTGCGTGATGTCGCGCTCGACGCCAACGGGAAGAAGCGGTGGGCCGACTGGTCATGGGCCGTGCACTTCGACCGGACGATGTTCGGTCGTGAGGGTGCGAAGAAGCCGCAGAGCGAGCGTGAACTCCAGCCCTTCCGCAAGAAGTTCATGGACATGATCGAGAAGCTCCGCGAGGAGACCGGCCTGCGCCACTACGTCGCACACAACATGACCGTCACGCCCGAGAACGTCGGCGAAGTGGCAGAAGTGGTCCGTGACAGCAAGGACCTCGGCTTCCGGATGATGTCGTTCCAGCCGGCAGCCTTCGTCGGCAACGAACAGCGCTGGACGAGCGACTTCCGCGAGGTCACCGACGACTCGGTGTGGGCCGAGATCGAGGACGGTGTCGGCACCCGCCTGCCGTACAAGGCTCTGCAGTTCGGCGACTTCAGGTGCAATCGCGTCTCATGGGGAGCCTGGGTCGGCGACTCCTACGTTCCCGTCCTCGACGAGGACGATTCCGCTGACCTCCACGCCCGAGACGTGTTCTTCCGCGTGTTCAAGGGCAACTACATCAGCCAGGACCGCTCGGTGGTGAGGTGGCGCGTGGCGCGTCTGCTGCTCAGGAACCCTGGCGTCGTCCCGGTCGCCTTCGGTTGGTTCCGGCGCTTCGCCGAGCGGGCCGGTGGCCTGCGGGCTCTGCGTTCCGGACCCGTGCATCCCATGACCTACGTGATGCACAACTTCATGGACGCTCGCGTCGTCGCTCCGGCCTGGGAGTTGAACAAGGTCGGCAAGGTCAGCGACGACGACGAGATCCGCGCCGCCCAGGAACGCCTCGCTGCGTGTGCGTACACGATGGGGCACCCCGACAGCAACGAACTGGTCCCGGCGTGCGTGCAGCACAGCATCCTGGACCCGAACGAGAACCGTGAGTTGGTGTCCCTCCTGCCGATGCCGACCCGCCGTCAGCCCCAACCCGTCTGAATCGTCCGAAATCACCAGGCGCTCTCGAGCGACGCATCTCTGACGATGTCGGCACCGGCCGCATCCGACGCCCGACCCGTGCGGCGAGATGCTTCAATGTCGGGTGATGTCGGACGACGGACTCATCGCCGGGGCCGCTGCGCCCGCACGGAGCCGCCGGATCACCTCGGTGCTCCGACTGGACGTCGTGTGGGTCCTCGTGGCGAGTGCCGCGCTCGGCGTGTCGTCGTTCTTCGACCTGATCGATCTTCCGAACGCCCGGCTCAACACGGGCGAGGCCCCACTCCGCGTCTTCGTGATCGGTTTGCCGCTCGCTGCGTGCGTCCTCGCGGCCGTGGCGACCCGTCGGGATTCGGAGTTGGTCGCTGCGGCTGCCACCGGGGTGCTGGCGCCCGGTGTCGCGCTGACAGGGTCGCTGTCGATGTCGCTGTTCCTCGACGAAGCGTCTGCCTTCGCCGACGTCGGCGTGGCGATTTCGCTCGCTGCAGCACTGGTCGGCGTGGTGATGTTCAGTCGGTGGCTCGTCTACCACCCGCTGTCCCTGCTCGGTGACGAGGAGCGACCCGACCGACGAGCGTCGCTCGCACTCGTCGGCCTCGGCGCGGCGTTCGGTGTCAATGTCGTCGGCTCCGGCCTCGGTGATGGCGTGGACGTCGCCTGGTTCGTCGAGACCGCCGCGATGCTCCTCGTTCCGGCCCTGATCGTCACGGCCGGTCTCATCCGCACCAGCCCCGTCGTCGTGCTCGCGGCGACCGCCACCGGTGGTCAGGTCGCAGCGGTGTTGATCATGAAGGTCGAGCAATCCGAGGTGCCGTTCGACTCCACCCTGGCGCTGCGGACGGGTGTGAACGGATTGTTCGTCTCGGTCGTTGCGATCGCAACGGCGATCGCCGCAGTCGTGAGGTCGGCGCCAGACGACGTGCCCGTTCGTGTCAGCGACGACGAGTCGTGGCGATGGGTGTCCGACGACTGAGGTCCCGATGGCGGTGCGAGGCACGACTCGCCGTGGACGACGGCACACGCGTCGCCACTGCACGCATCAGATGCCCCGCGCCGGAAGCGCCCGGTCATCCGTCAGACGACGACGTTGACCATCCGGCCGGGGACCACGATGACCTTCTTCGGCTCGCCTCCGCCGAGTGCCTCGACCACGCGGGCATCGGCCATGGCCGCCGCCTCGATGACCTCTCTGCTCGCATCGCTGGCGACGACGATCTTCGAGCGGACCTTGCCGTTGATCTGGATCGGGACCTCGACGGTGTCGTCGACGAGCAGCGCCGGGTCGGCCACCGGGAACTCGACGTAGGCGATCGTGCCGCCGGTGTCGGTGGTGCGACCGAGTCTGGACCACAGCTCCTCGGCCATGTGCGGCACCAGCGGTGCGAGCATCGCCACCATCGGCTCGGCGATCTCGCGCGGCATGGCGTCGAGCTTGGTGACGGCATTGTTCAGTTCGATCAGCTTCGCGATGGCCGTGTTGAACCGCAGCGCATCCATCTCGGTGCGCACGGTGTCGATCGTCCGGTGCAGCAGTTTGCGGGTGTCGTCGTCGGCCGGTTCGTCGACGACGATGCAGTCACCGGTGTCCTCGTCGACGATGTTGCGCCACAGCCGCTGCAGGAAGCGGTACTGGCCGACCACGTCGCGCGTCGACCAGGGGCGTGACGCGTCGAGCGGACCCATCGCCATCTCGTAGAGGCGCAGCGTGTCGGCGCCGTACTGCTCGTACATCTCGTCGGGGGACACGGCATTCTTCAGCGACTTGCCCATCTTGCCCCACTCGCGGGTGACCGGCTCTCCCTGGTAGGTGAAGCCCGATCGCTCATCGCCCTCGACCTCCGTTGCCTCGACGTAGATCTCACGCGAGTCCTTGAAGGCCGCCGCCTGGATGTAGCCCTGGTTGTACAGCTTGGCGTACGGCTCGATCGAGCTGACGTGGCCGAGGTCGAACAGGATCTTGTGCCAGAAGCGGGCGTACAACAGGTGCAGCACCGCGTGCTCCACGCCACCGACGTAGAGGTCGATGCCGCCGGGATGGTCCGGGCGCACGTCGGTGCGCGGCCCCATCCAGTACGCCTCGTTCTCGGGCGCCACGAAACGATCCTCGAGCGTGGGGTCGATGTAGCGCATCTGGTACCAGCACGACCCGGCCCACTGCGGCATGACGTTGGTGTCGCGTCGGTAGGTCTGCACGCCGTCACCGTTGCCGAGGTCCAACTCGACGTTCACCCAGTCCTGCAGTCGGTCGAGCGGACTCTCCGGGTTCGACATCGCGTCATCCGCGTCGAAGGTACGCGGCGAGAACTCCTCGGTCTCGGGCAGTTCGACCGGAAGCAGTTCGTCGGGCACCGTGTGGGGCCGGCCGTCGGCGTCGTAGACGATCGGGAACGGCTCGCCCCAGTAGCGCTGGCGGCTGAACAGCCAGTCACGCAGCTTGTAGTTGATGGTCGCCTCGCCGTGGCCGTTCGCTTCGAGCCAGGCGTTCATCTTCGCGATGCCGTCGACCTTGTTGTCGACCCCGTTCAGATCGAGCGACTCACTGGACGAGTGGACGTAGGCGCCGTCGCCGACGAACGCTGTCGGCCACGAGGTGGTGTCGAGCGTGGGAGCGATGTCGTGGGTCTCGAAGAACGCAGCGGTGGGTTGCTGGATCGCAGGGATCGGGAGGCCGAACTTGCGGGCGAACTCGAAGTCGCGTTCGTCGCCGCACGGGACCGCCATGATCGCACCCGTCCCGTAGCCCATCAGTACGTAGTCGGCGATCCAGATCGGCAGTTGCTCACCGTTCACGGGGTTGGTGGCGGTCGCCCCGATGTCGACGCCGGTCTTCTCCCGGGTGTCGTCCTGCAGCTCGAAGTCCTTCTTGCCTTCGGCCTGTGTGCGGTACGCCGCGATCTCGGCGGTCTTGGACGGGTCGGCGAGTTCGTCGACCAGCGGATGCTCGGGGGACAGCACCATGAACGATGCACCGAACAGCGTGTCGGGTCGGGTGGTGAACACCGTGATCGGCCCAGCCGGTGACGCGAAGTCGACCTTCGCCCCCTGGCTGCGGCCGATCCAGTTGCGCTGCATGGCCTTGATCGCGTCGGTCCAGTCGAGGGTGTCGAGGTCGTCGATCAGCCGGTCGGCGTAGGCGGTGAGGCGCATCATCCACTGGCGCATGTTCCGTTTGAAGACGGGG
>JBBSOH010000070.1:0-15888 GCA_038259945.1 Acidimicrobiales bacterium | reverse complement strand
TCACTCCGCTGAGCGCGAAGGCCTCCGCATCTCGATGCAACGATTCGATGGTCGCCACGCGATCACTCGTCGACAGATCCCGCCACCGCTCGACGATCATCTCGACGATGTCGGGGTGCTTGTCCGACATGAACTCCGCAACAGACATGCCACGAAGATGGCCGCGCCTCGCAGACGCTGGCTCCCGCACCGCGCCGCACCGCCGCTGCGACCAACCTCTGTTGTTCGCTCCCGGATCAGACAACAGAGGTTTGGTGCGTCGGCATCGTTCAGGGGAACTCGCGTCGGTGGATCTCGTCCACGAATCCGTTCACGACGGCGAGCTTCCAGAAGTCGAAGCCGAGCGTGCGAGCGACGGCCTTCGACGGCTCGTTCCTCGGGTCGATCATTGCGAGGACCGTGCCACTGAACTCACGTTCGAGCACCGTCATCACGGCGTGCGCCGCCTCGGTGGCATAGCCCATGCCGCGTGCCGCGGGAGCCAGCCGCCAACCGAACTCCAACTCCGTCGCACCCTCGAACTCGAACCGGTCGACGCCGGTGTAGCCGACGATGGCACCCGTCGTCCGTTCGACGATCGGCCGCTTCGCGAACGGCAACTCCGCGGCGAGTTCGCTCATGTGGTCGAAGCGGGCGTCTGCGGCGACCACATCGAGCACACCACCGGAGAAGACCATGAACTCCTCGTCGCCGAACAGTCCGACGAACCGGTCACGGTCCGACTCGACCGGGTCGCGGATCTCCAGCCGGTCGGTCAGCATCGTCGTTCATTCTCTGGCCGATTCGTTCCGGGATCCGGGACGGATCGGCCACAGAATGTCGACGGGCGGGCAGCGACGACGTCGATCACCGGGTCAGCGGGCGGTCCAGCCGCCGTCGACGAGGAGGCTGTGGCCGGTCATGTATCCGCCGGCGCGGCTCGCCAGCAGGAGCAGGGCGCCGTCGAGTTCGTCCTCGTGACCCATCCGGGGCAGCATCGCATTCGCCTTCACGAAGGCCTGGCTCGACTCGTCGGACTCCATGCCGGCGGTCATCTCCGACTCGAACCATCCCGGGCTCAATGCGTTGACACGCACGCCCTTGCGACCCCACTGCGCCGCGAACTCGCGCGTCATGTTGATCACCGCGCCCTTGCTGGCGCAGTAGTGGGCCTGCTTGATCGGCGCCGACGCCACATGGCCGAGCATCGAGGCAACGTTGATGATCGACCCGGACCCCGCTGCGATCATCGACTCGCCACACATCTTCGACAGGTGCCAGATTGCGGTGACGTTGACCTCCATCGCGAACCGGAACTGTTCGAGCGTCTCGTCCTCGATCCGTGTCGCTGCACCGATGCCGGCGTTGTTGACGAGCACGTCGACCCGACCGAACCGCTCGAGCGTCTGGGCGACGAGCCGCTCGCGATCTTCCGCTACCGAGAGGTCTGCCGCGACGGCGAGCGACCCGGGCAACTCGGCGGCGAGAGCCTCGAGGCGGTCGGCCCGACGAGCGGCGAGCACGACGTTCGCTCCCACCGCAGCGAGGACACGGGCGAACCGCTCCCCCAGGCCCGACGACGCTCCGGTCACGATCGCCACCTGACCGTCGAGGCGGAACATGGCGGCCGGGTCGAGGCCGACGGGCGCGGCAGCGGGCTGGTCTGGGTCGGACTCGACGTGGTCGGATCGTGCAGCGTCGGACTGGGCGGAGGCATCGGTCACAGCACCGACTCTACGAATGTTCGACCGGCGCGTCACCAGTCGATGCGGGGTCGAAGTGGACCCGCTCCTGCGTGGTGCAACAATCCGGTCGAACCAGCGCAAATGACAACGACACGGTTCGGCGCGCGAGCCGACATCGGTTCGTCATGTCACGCCTCACGACTCCGCGACATTTGTCGCGATCTGGTGACAATCGGCGCGCGACACATTCGCAGTGGATGCTGCGGTGACACCGGGCCTGCATGATCAGGACATGGAAGTCAGCCGCCGCACCTGGACCGCCGCCGTCAAGCTCGCCGTGGTCCTGTCCGTGCTCGCATCGCTGATCGCTTTCGGTGTGTCGCGCTCCGGTGACGTTCCTCAGGCCGCCGTCGTGGTGCCGGTGATCGTCGTCGCCTTCGCCGCCAGCTGGTTCCAGACCGAGCGGATCCGTCGTCGTGCAATCGCCGACATGGTGATCGTCCCCGCACGTCACTGACATCGCCTCCAGATCGACCTCGCCTCCTGGCACGCTGACGGCCTTCGACGATCGAGGGTTCGACCTCGTCCTCGTCTCCGGCCTGCGTCGCTCGGATCGCCGTGTGGCACGATCGCCGGATGACCTCTGACGACTCGGTGACCTCTGATGGCTCGACCGATGTCGACACCTCCCTCGACTCGTCGAGACCTGCGCTCGTCGTACTCGTGCACGGCGCCTGGCACGGAGGGTGGTGCTGGGCCGGACTCCAAGCCCGACTCGACGAGCGTGGAATCGCGTCGCTCGCGATCGACCTTCCCGGCCACGGCGCATCCACTGCCGATCTGACGGGCCTCCACGGCGATGCTGCCGCCGTGTCGGCAACGCTCGATGTGCTCGCATCGCGCGGCGCCGGACCGACCGTGCTGGTCGGTCACAGCTACGGCGGTGCGGTGATCACCCAGGCCGCGGCCGGCCGCTCCGACATCGGCCACCTGGTCTACGTCGCCGCGTTCGCGCTGGATTCGGGCGAATCGGTGTTGAGCGCCCTCGGGTCCTTCGAGCGACGCGATGTCGACCTGGCTGCGGCGATGGTTCCGACCGCGGACGGCGCCGCCACGACCCTCGATCCGGCAACCGCCGGCGGAGCGCTGTACGGCGAATGCTCGCCGGAGACGATCGCCGCAGCGCTTCCACGCCTGTCGCCGCAGCCAATGGTCACGATGACCGAGGAGGTCGACGGCTCGCCGCGCGACGTCGTCGAGTCCACCTTCGTCATGTGCAATCGCGACCGGGCGGTGCATCCCGACCACCAGGCCGTGATGGCGGACCGATGCACCCACCGCATCGAACTCGACACCGATCACTCACCGTTCCTCAGCGATGTGGATGCGATGGCCGACATCGTGGCCGACATCGCTCGTGGTGTCGGCCACGAACAGCAACCGCGAGGAGCCGACCTGTGAGCGACGAGATGAAGGTCCGGATCGGATACGGGCTCGGCACACGGACGAATCTGCACGACGAGAGCTATGGCGCGGTCGTCGACGCGCTCGAAGATCTCGGGTTCGACTCGCTCTGGCTGTCGGAGAAGATCAGCGGCGAAGCACCCGACCCGCTCGTCGCCATGGCGTACGGAGCAGGGCGCACGACGAAACTCAAGTTCGGGATGTCGGTGATGGTGCTCCCCGGGCGCAACCCGGTGGTGCTCGCCAAGGAACTCGCCACGCTCGCCACCATGTCCGGCGGACGTCTGCTCCCTGCGTTCGGACTCGGCGCCGTCGACCCGATCGAACAGCAGGCGTTCGGCGTGGAGCGCAGCGAGCGAGCCGCACTGTTCGACGAGACCCTCGCCGTGATGCGCAAGTGCTGGACCGGCGAACCGTTCTCGCACGACGGGCCTCGATTCTCCTACGACGGCGCCTACGTCCGACCCGCGCCGAAGCGGATGGACGTGTGGCTCGGGGGGATCGCACCGTCGGAACTCAAGCGTGTCGGTCGCCTGGCGGATGGCTGGCTGCCCTCGTTCGTCCTGCCGTCAGATGCCGAGGCTGGTCGAGCGACCATCGAACAGGTCTGCGCCGAGCACGACCGCGAGATCGAGGCCGACCACTACGGCGTGCTCATCCCGTACTCGTTCCGGACCATTCCCGAGCCGGTTCAGAAGTTGCTGGCGAAACGACGTCCCGATCTCGACGACATCACCGAACTCGTCCCCGACTCGTGGGAGGCGCTGCAGGACATGATCTCCCGCTTCGTCGACGTGGGCACCACGAAGTTCGTCGTGCTCCCCCTCGACGAGCCCGCCGACGCCAGTACGTGGGTCGAACATCTCACCGAGGCGGCCGATGCACTCAAGCCGCTCGAGGTCGGTTGATGCCATCGTCCCCCGAACCCCAGGAATCATCCACGCCGCCTGCGTTGTTCGTGCCGGTCGAGGCCGCCGGTTCGGGGCCTGGTGAATGGTGGTCGGCGTCGGAGTTCGCCCGCGGGCCGTGGGACCCGATGCACTGCCACGGAGGCCCGGTGTCGGCCATGCTCGCCCGAGCGTGCGAACGGATCGATCGACCCGGCACGCGTCCGGGCACGGAACGATCAGGTGGGGCGGAGGAGTCGTCGACCGACTCCAGCGGGCCGAGTGTCGACTGGCAGATCACCCGGCTCACCGTCGAACTGACTCGCCCCGTGCCCGTCGGACGACCCCTGAGGTTGGCAACCGAGATGGAACGTCCGGGGCGAAAGGTGTCGGTGGTGGCGGCATCGTTGAACAACGCCGACGGAGTCGAGGTCGCCAAGGTCCGCGCTCTGCGGGTGCGCCGCCGTGACTTCCCGCTTCCGATCCACCCGACCGCACCGCCGTCGTTGACCGGCGATGCGCAGGACGCCCCGCGGGTTCCCATGTCATGGGCGACCGATGGCGACGGGATCGCCTTCCACAGTCACAGCGCCGAACACCGGGTGGTCGCCGGGAGCTGGGACGAGCCCGGGCCGATGTCGCTGTGGGTGCGGCTCACGACGGTCCTCGTCGACGGCGAGCCGCTGTCGGGCGTCCAGCGCGCCGTTGCTGCTGCCGACTTCGGCAACGGCGTGAGCAGTGCCATCGATTACGAGCAGTACCTGTTCATCAACCCCGACCTGACCGTGCATCTCGCCCGCCCACCGACCGGTGAGTGGATCGGCATGGTCAGCCACTCGCGCTATGGCACGGACACGGTCTCGTCCGGAGCCGGGTTCGCGGAGTCGGAGTTGTACGACGCCGACGGTCGCGTCGGCCGCAGCATCCAGAGCCTCTTCGTCGAACCGCGCTGAACGCACCGCCTGTCTGTCAAACGGTGTCGTCAAACGGTGTCAGACACCGAATGAAACGCCCCAGAGCGGTCAACCCGTCACCGAATTTTCATTCGGTGTCTGACACCGTTTGATGTTCGTCAGGGGGACGGGGACTCGGTCGTGTTGCCGGCGGTGGCGCGGAGTTCGTCGGCGTCGAAGTCGGTGGGTGCGTACTTGACGATGCGGTACGGCGCCGCCTGAGGCACGTTGATGCGGAGCAGTTCGGTCACGCCGTCGGCGGCGTACTCGATGAACACCGGTCGCAACGCGCCCCACCCCATCAGCACCGAACCGTCGGCGGCGGCCTGGGCGCTGCCGACCGAACCGCTCGTGATGTTGAACGGCGCGTTGATCTGGCGCGTCAACGTGGCCGTCCACTCGTCGGGGTCCGCTGAGCTCGTGTCGATCCGGTACTCGACGAAGCGAGCCGGTTGATCCGATGCCGTTCGGTTGTCGTGCATCGTGAGCAGATCGCCTTCCAGGCGGGCGTCGTGCATCCGCAGCGGACCGCCGAGGGGGTCGTTCAGGATCTTCAGGCGGGGAGCATCGAACCGGTCGTCACCCAGGATGTTCGGTGTCGCAGCGGCCGGGGCATCGGTGCTCGTCAGGATCCATTCGACGTAGCCCGTGCCTGCGGCCAACCCGCCGACACCATCGGGGT
Organism: Acidimicrobiales bacterium; assembly: GCA_038259945.1. Taxonomy (GTDB): domain Bacteria; phylum Actinomycetota; class Acidimicrobiia; order Acidimicrobiales; family Ilumatobacteraceae; genus Ilumatobacter_A. The sequence goes on along the minus strand of JBBSOH010000070.1, from coordinate 10,238 downwards.
CGCGTGTGCCTCGGTCGATCCTCACCACGGCGTCGAGGTGCCGGGCGCTGATGAGGTAGTCGCACGTCGGTTCGCAGTCGGGTTCCTCGATCCGCTGCAGCGAGTTGATGTGGAACGGGTCGACCTCACCGGCGCCGCCGTTCTCGGTCGCGTCGTTCTTGAAGCAGAGAGAGAATGTCGACTCCTCCAGCGCAAAGTGTTCGCTCGCATCCCACTGCCATGGTCCGGCGGCGGACTGCTCGTAGATCGTCCCGTCGACGATGGTCCGCTCGTTCGTCCCCGAGCCGGCGACATCTTCCTGCACCACGGAAGCGGGACAGCGGAAGTTCGGCTGCGACGTGGTGTTGGAGAGATCGAGGTCGGTGAGGTCGACATTCGGGACCTTCGGGTAGCTGATGACGGCGTCAGCGGGCCCACTTGCGCCGGGGGCGAGCGACGGGATCTCGACGTAGTCGTGCTTGTTCGCCGGCAGGGCAGGGTCACCGGTGGTCCGCACCTCGACGAGTTCGCCGTCGAGTCCGATCACCCGGTGCCCGAAGTTCGAATCGGTCGTGAAACCGGGCGGGTTCGGAGCGGCGACGATGTCACCGGTCGAAAGGAGCTTGGCATCGATCAGCGCCCGATCGAGGCGCTGGTACCAGACGGGCGTGCCACGCTCGTCGAGGATCGCGAGGAAGTCTGCGCCAGTTGCAGCCCGGGCGTTGAGGTCGGTGAGGTACCAGCCCGGTGCAGCCCCGTCGGCCTTCTCCACCAGGAAGGTGGGAAAGTCGGCCGGGAGACATCTCACGAAGTACTCGGCGGTCTCGGACCCGCGGGTCAGACTCACGGTCAACAGACCATCGGGAGTGAGGGTGACCGGTCGATCCGGCAGGACCGCGTTCCGTGGCGGAACGGGGACGCCGTTGATCTCTGCGGTCACACCGGAGGCGACGCCGAGCCGGAGACGCAGGTTGCGGTCGGTCGCACAGCGCATGGTTGCGTCCGGCGAGTCGACGGCGAACTCCTGGTCGAGCGGGACGAGCGTGCCGTCGATCTCCGAGAGTGACAGTTGGTTGATCAACGAACCCTCGGGCCCGGTGACCACGCCGACGAGATCGATCACCACGTCGACCGCCGTGTCGGTGTACACGCAGAACTCCGTGTCGGCGGTGAGCGAGGTCACGACGAGGTTGGCGGTCTGGTTCAGGTCGTAGTTGATCGACGACGTCGTCGGCGTCCCTGCCACGCACGGAGTGATCGAGAGGAACGATGCGCTCGAAGCACGCACGGCGACGGCGTTGAGCACGACGGCCACGGCATCATCCGGTCGGTCGATGACGCTCGAGAGATCGAATCGTTGGGTCGTGCGAGCGCCGAAGCGCACACCAGGAACGGTCGCAGAACGGGTGTCCACGATGCGGGTGTCGGCAACCGGCTCGATCGTGACATCGGGGCTGGTGAACGCCGACGGTGCGTCGTAGCCCGTGACGTCGAGGAGGAAGTGCGTCGTCGCATTCCCGCTCACGCACACCTTGCCTTCGGCCGCAGCATCGATCGATCCGAGCTCGACGATCGCCGAAACGGCGCGCCGCTCACCGGCCACGAAGTTCAGGTTCGACGCCAGCGGCCTGGGTTGACCGCACGGGTACACCACGAGGAACCCACTCGTCTCGGGCGCGACCGCCGCCAGGCTGACGGTGACCGACACGGCGTCGGCCGGAACGATCACGCCGCCCACGTCGACCGCCTGGACCGCCTCGGCCGGGAGCTTGACTCCAGAGGTCGGTGCGACTCGGCTGTCGTAGGCGCGCTTCGGTTCGACGGGAGTGAACCGGTTCGGGCCTTCGGCCCACCAGCCCGACACGTCGACGACGACGTTGCCGCCCCGTTCGGAGTACAGGCAGACGGCGCCGCTCGCGTCGGGTACCGCGACGACGAGGTTCGGCGTGGGGACGCCCGCTCGGGCGTTCACGCTCGACGTTCCCGGACGCCCGGACGCACACGGGAACGCCGTGAAGAAGCCGCGCTCCTGGGAGATCACGGTGACCGAGAGGGCGAATGCGGCGACATCGTCTGGTCCGATGCCGGACATGTCGACTCGGAGGGTGCACCCGGCACCGAGCGGTGCGGACACGCCACCCGTACCCACGCGGGTGTCCACGATGCGCTCCGGAGTCTGGGAGTCGAACGAGAGCAGCGTGGGTTCGGTGGAGGGCTGCGTGGCGGCGACCGGGTCGCAGGTGATTCCGGCAGTGGCGGCGGCCGTTGCGGTGGTTCCTGCCACGGGGAGCAGGACGGTGATCACGGGAAGGACCAGTGCAAGCGCAGCGGACCATCCCGAAGCGATGCGGCGGTTCGATGTCGACATGGCCGCGAATGTAGCCACGGAGCGCACGCCGGCGTGTGCAGTTCAGGTTCCTCACCCGTTCGGGCACTCCGCCACGACTCGAACGACGACGTCAGGCGGGGAAGAAGACGCGAAGATTGTCGGCGACGAAACGGGAACGTGCGGTCAGTCCTGCCGAGTTCGGATGGATGCCGTCGGACACGAACCATGCCTGGGCGCTAGCGACGGCGTCCCAGTCGGCGACCTGGACGTTGGGCACGCCGGCGAGGAGCGCCCGGAGTTGGTCGTTCCATGCCAACGTGTTCGGTCGCGCCCAGAAGCCGTCGCTTCGCACTGTCGAGGCGGTGAGCCACAGTGCCGGCTCGCCGGCGATGGCGTCGACGACGCGATCGATCCGTTGCGCCGCGTCGGCATTCGATCCGGCAGCGATGTTCGCGGCATCGTTCGTGCCGAGCAGGATCACCCAGCAACCGGCGAACCCGGTGTTCTGGATCGCGGTGATCGCATCGGGTCCGTCGGCCTGGCCCGGCAGCGTCTCGACGATCGACCGACCGCCGCTCACGTCGACGCGGAGGTCGGCGACGCCGACGGCGGCGAGTTGCGCATTGATCGTGGCACCGCCCGACAGCACGCCGTTCGCTCCGTCGAGTCCGACCGCGGTCGAATCGCCGATCAGTGCGACGCCCTGACACGCGGTTGCGGTCCCGCCGAGCGGTGGCGGTGCAGTCGCCACTGCCACCGGCGACTCCGTCGTGGGAGGAACGGTGGTCGGAGGAACGGTGGTCGGAGGAACGGTCGTGGTCGACGCAGACGTCGTGGGCGCGATGGTCGTCGTCGTCGGAGCGGTCGTGGTCGGCGCACTCGTGGTCGCCGCGATCGTCGTCGACGGAACGGTCGTGACCGGCGCACTGGTCGAGGGGGCTGCGATCGTCGGAGTCGACGCGGACGATGGGAGGGTTGTCGTGGGAGCCGTCGGAGGGAGTTCCGTCGTGGCGGCGGAGTCGTCGTTGCCGCAGGCCGACGTGGCGGCGAGCGTCATCGCCAGCACTCCCAGACGAAATCGTCTGGCGCCAGGATTCGAGCGCCGACCCACCCGATGCTCAGCCCTTGCGCTTCTGGATGTTCGCCCATTCGTCGCGCAGGCCGACCGTTCGGTGGAACAGCATCGGCTGATCGGGATCGTGCGCGAAGTAGCCGAGTCGTTCGAACTGGACGACGGCACCGGGCGGCGTGTCGGCGAGCGCCGGCTCCAGCTTGCAGTCGGTGAGCACTTTGCACGAGTCGGGATCGAGGTCGTCCATCACGTCACCGGTCGCCTCGCCCGGCACCTCGGCGGAGAACAACCGCTCGTACAGGGCGACGCTGCCGTCGACAGCGTGTGCGGCCGACACCCAGTGCATCGTCGACTTGACCTTGCGGCCGTCGGGAGCATTGCCGCCGCGCGTCTCGGGGTCGTAGGTGACGAGCACTCGCGCGACCGAGCCGTCGTCGTTCGTCTCGAAGCCCGTGCAGGTCACGAAGTAGGCGCCACGCAGACGCACTTCGCGGCCGGGCGACAAGCGGAAGTACTTCGGCTCGGGCTCGGCCATGAAGTCCTCCTGCTCGATCCAGAACCTGCCGGAGAACGGAGCGGTACGGGTGCCGTCGTCGGCGTTCTCCGGGTTGTTCACGAGGTCGACCTGCTCGACGATCGGGTCGCCTGCATCATCGGTCGGCCAGTTCGTGATGACGACTTCGAGCGGGCGCAGCACGGCCATGCGCCGGAGTGCGAGCTTGTTGAGACGCGTCCGCACGAACGACTCGAGGAGCTCGATCTCGTTGCGGCTGTTGGTACGTGACACGCCGATGAACGCGCAGAACTCGCGGATCGACTCCGCCGGGTAGCCCCGGCGGCGCAGCCCGCTGAGGGTCGGCATCCGAGCGTCGTCCCAGCCGTCGACCCGCCCGTCTTCGACGAGCTGGAGCAGCTTGCGCTTGGACGTCATCGTGTGCGTCAGCGCGAGGCGGGCGAACTCGGTCTGGCGGGGCTGTTCGTAGGGCAGTTCACCCGCTTCGCGGAGCTGATCGAGGTACCAGTCGTAGAGGTCGCGGTGGCTGTCGAACTCGAGCGTGCACAGCGAATGCGTGACGCCCTCGATCGCATCACTCTGACCGTGCGCCCAGTCGTAGGTCGGGTAGATCGGCCATGCGGTGCCGGTGCGATGGTGTTCGGCGGCACGGATGCGGTACATGACCGGGTCGCGCATCTGCATGTTCTCGTGCTGCATGTCGACCTTGGCGCGCAGCACCATCGAGGCGTCGGCGAACTCACCGGCACGCATCCGACGGAACAGGTCGAGGTTCTCCTCCACCGGTCGGTCGCGGTGCGGGCTCTCGATGCCCGGGTTGCCGTAGCCGCCGCGCTGGGCGGAGATGGTCTCGCCGTCCTGTTCGTCGACGTAGGCCTTGCCCTGCTCGATCAACAGCGTCGCCCAGCCGTAGAGCTGTTCGAAGTAGTTGCTCGCATACAGGGGATGGGAGTAGTGCTCGCCCTTGCGGTACCCGAGCCAAGCGAGATCCTCGATGATCGCATCGACGTAGCTCGTGTCCTCGGTGTCGGGGTTCGTGTCGTCGAAACGCAGGTTGCACACGCCTCCGAACTCCGCAGCGAGGTCGAAGTCGACGCTGATCGCCTTGGCGTGGCCGATGTGCAGGTAGCCGTTCGGCTCCGGTGGGAACCGGGTCTGGACACGGCCGGCGAAGGTGCCCTGTTCGTTGTCGGCGATCACGAGTTCGCGCACGAAGTTGGCGGCGGTCGGGCGATCGTCGGCGTCACTCATCGGCCCAGTATGCAACCGACGGCCAGCGCAACCGTCGATGCGTGCACCCATGCCGCCTCAACCGTCGACGCACCCCACCGATCTCTGACAGAGTGTGACGTATGTCGGTGCCCGCTGAATCGATCTTCTTCGACCTCTGGTCGGCCACCTACGACCGGCCGGGCCTGCAACAGAGCACCTATCGACCGGTCCACGATGCCGTGCTCGCCCGACTCGACGGCCTGCGACCAGAACGCGTCCTCGATCTCGGTTGCGGAACGGGCCAGCTCACTCGTCGCCTCGGCGAGCAGTTCCCCGACGCCACGATCGTCGGCGCCGACCTCTCCGACGGCATGTTGGAGCGTGCAACCGAGCGTGCCGAAGCCGACGACGCATTCACGAACGTCGGCGGTTTCATCCGCGCCGACGCACAGCAGCTCCCGCTCACCGACCAGTCGTTCGACGTGGTCACCTGCACCGAGTCGTTCCACTGGTACCGGGACCAGGAGGCGGCGGTCGCGGAACTCGCCCGGCTCCTGCGCCCGGGAGGTCGGCTGGTGATCGCGTCGATCGCCACGGTCACGGGCTTCGCCGACGACGCGATCCAACGGGCGACCGAACTTGCCGGCCGCCCGATCCGCCCGATCCCGAAGCGACGCCTCAAGAAGCTGCTCGAAGCCGACCGCTTCCGTGTCGAGCACCAGGGCCGGATCCCTCGCCTCGGCTTCGTGCCGTGGCCGATGCTCACCGACGCAACCCGACGCTGACCGCCGACCCTCCGCCGGTGCCGCGGTCAGGTCTCCACCGGGGTCGGCAGAGCCACCGAACCCGAGAAGGCGAGCGCATCGATCTCGGCAGCGCTGTACCCGAGCGATTCGAGCACTTGCACAGTGTGCTCGCCGATGCCCGGTGCGGGGCCACGCGGTCCGATGTCGGCGCCGCGGACGCCGATGGGTGACGCAACGGTCCGGAACGACCCGCCGGCGTGCTCGATCTCGGGGAACAGGCCGATCGCGGCTGCCTGAGGATCGTTCGTGAGTTCGACCATCGTCGACGCCGGACCCCAGATCAAACCGGCGGCGTCGAAGATCACAGCCCACTCGGCCAGCGTCTTCGTCGAGAGCTTCTCGTCGATCAGGTCGATCAGCTCGGGCATGTTCTGGAAGCGGTCGCGCATCGACTCGAAGCGCGGATCGTCGAGCAACGCATCCTGACCGGTGGCGGTGCAGAACTTCGGCCACCACCGGGGTTCGGGCATGTTCAGGATCATCCACCTGTCGTCGCTCGTGCGGAACCGGTTCGCGAGTGGAGTGATGAGGTGGCGACGATCTCGCTTGGTCGGTTGGCGACCGTCGATCAGCACGGCTGCCAGATCCGACGCCATCGTCCAGGTCGCAGTGGCGAGCAGGCTCACGTCGACGACCTGACCCTCGCCCGTCTGGTCGACCATGCGTAGCGCCGCGAGGATCGACGCGACCAGCGCCAGGCCGGTCGTGTGATCGCCCTGCGCCGTCCGCGGGCTCGGTGCCGCCGAGCCCGGTTCGCTCATCGAGTCGGTGACCGCACCACGCCCGAAGAACGTCGTCACGTCGAAACCCGGACGGTCGGCGTCCGGTCCGTGCAGTCCGTACCCGGTCAACGTGGCGTGCACGAGCCGTGGCGTGTCGGCGAACAACGTCTCGGGGTCGAGTCCGTACCGCGCCTGACGCTGCGGGAGCAGGTTGCAGAGGAACACGTCGGCCCCCGAGACGAGACGGCGCATCACGTCGGCACCGCCGGGTTCGTCGAATGCGATTGCGATCGACTTCTTGCCCCGATTGTCGACGGTGAACGAGTAGTCGATCTCGGCGGCAGCGCCCTCGACCTTGGGAGGGCGGATCATGCCGCGCACGACGTCGCCACTCGGAGGCTCGACCTTCACGACCTCAGCCCCCATGTCGGCCAGGATGGCGCCGGCACTCGGCGCAGCCATCCAGTTCGTCGCCTCGACGACACGTATGCCCGACAGCGGTGCGACCACGATCGACTCCTCCTGCTCGACCCGGTGGACCGATCACCTGTCGAGGCGACCCCGGGAATGCGCATGTCAACATAGGTGATCAGCGATCCCTGCCCGAATGGGGCGCAGCAGCATCCCGCACGAGGGTGCCGTACGGTGGACGGCGATGAACACACCGGCGCCGATGACCGAAGGACGAGCGATCCTCGCCGACCGCTACGTGAACAAGGGCACCGCCTTCTCGGCCGACGAGCGTCGGCGTCTGGGACTCGACGGATTGCTGCCACCGGTGGTCGAGGATCTCGCCACGCAACTGCACCGCGTCGAGGTCGAGTACGCCTCGAAGCTCACGGACATGGGTCGCCACGTGTTCCTGCGGGCGCTGCAGGATCGCAACTCGGTGCTGTTCTATGCGTTCCTCGACGAGCACCTCGCCGAGTTGCTGCCGATCGTCTACACACCGACCGTCGGCCTGGCCTGCCAGCAGTGGTCACGCATCTACCGGCGTGAGCGCGGGCTGTTCCTGTCGTGGCCGCAGCGCGATCGGGTCGAGGAGTTGCTCGACAACGCGGTCGGTGACCTCGACGTCGACGTCGTCGTGGTGACCGACGGGGAACGCGTGCTCGGCCTCGGCGACCTCGGCATCGGCGGAATGGGGATTCCAGTCGGCAAGCTCGCGCTGTACACCGCCGGCGGCGGCCTCGATCCGTCCCGCACGTTGCCGGTGATGCTCGACGTCGGCACCGACAACGAGGCCCTGCTCTCCGATCCGCTGTACCTCGGCTGGCGTCATCAGCGTGTCCGCGGCGCCGAGTACGACGAGTTGGTGGACGCATTCGTCGACGCACTTGCGAAACGATTCCCCGGTGTGCTGCTCCAGTGGGAGGACTTCGCACAGCTCCATGCGAACCGCCTCCTCGCCCGCCATCGCGACACGATCTGTTCCTTCAACGACGACATCCAGGGCACCGCCGCAGTGACCGTGGCGGCGATCGTGTCCGGTCTGGGCACCGCCCGCACACCGGTGGCCGACCTGCGACTGGTCGTGGTCGGTGCGGGGTCCGCCGGCACGGGGATCGCCGACCAGGCGGTACGGGCGATGGTCGCCGCAGGGCTCTCCGAAACGGAGGCGGTGCGTCGATGCTGGCTGGTCGACCGCGACGGTCTGCTCCACGACCGGATGGACGGCTTGGCGTCGTTCCAACAGCGGTTCGCCCGACCGTGGGACGACATCGCCGAGTGGGACGACGACGATGACGGCGTCGTCGACCTCCTCGACGTGGTCACACGGGTCGGCCCCCATGCGCTCGTCGGTGTCACCGGGCAGCCCGGCATCTTCACCGAGGCGGTCATCCGAGCGCAGGTTGCACAGGTCGCACGGCCGATCGTGCTCCCGCTGTCGAACCCGACACCTCGGGCTGAGGCGATCCCGGCCGATGTCCTCGCCTGGACCGACGGCGCAGCGCTGATCGGCACGGGCAGTCCGTTCGACCCGGTGGACGTCGGTGGCCGATCGATCCCGATCGCCCAGGTGAACAACGTGCACGTGTTCCCCGGCATCGGGCTCGGTGTCGTGGCGGTGAAGGCGAGCGCTGTGTCCGACGAGATGCTGACCGCAGCCGCAACGGCGATCGGGCGTCTCGCCGCCGAGGATCAGGGCGACGGCATCCTGCCGCCGATCACGGAGAGCCGCCGTGTCGCGCGCCAGGTTGCGTTCGCCGTGGCCCGAACGGCCGTCGACCAAGGGCTGGCACGACCGATGACCGACGACGAGATCGACTCCCGCCTCCACGCTGCCACCTGGTCCCCCGTGTACCGGGACTTCGACGGCTGACGGTCCCGTCCCGCTGAGTGTCAGACACCAGCACGGACGCCCCGCACGGAGACTCTGGCCGTCGGTGTACCGAGACTTCGTCGGCGGGCGCCTCCCGGTTCGTCACCCGTCCCGGAACGGCAGCGACGCATACGATCTGATTCGTGGTGACGGCGCTGATCCTCCTGAACGGACCGCCGGCGTCGGGCAAGTCCACGCTGGCGGAGCGCCTCGTCGACCTGCGACCGATGGCTCTCGATCTCGACATCGACGTCGTTCGAGGTCACCTGGGTGGATGGTCGGATCAGCCGCACCAGGCAGGAATCGCCGCCCGTGCTCTTGCGATCTCGATGATCGACACGCATCTACGTGCCGGGTACGACGTGGTGGTTCCGCAACTGCTCGCCCGACCCGAGTTCATCGAGCAACTCGAGCGCTCCGCGCGCGAAGCGGGAGCACGCTTCGTCGAGATCGCACTCGACATCACCCGTGCGGTCGCCGTCTCGGCCTTCGACGAACGACGACGCGTACCGACCCGACCGACCCACCGCGATGCGACCCACCTGGTGGACCGTGCTGCAAATGCCGGGAGTGCGGATCCGATCGCCGAGATGTTCGACGCTCTCCAGCTGCTCCTGAACGCACGGCCGGACTGTCACCGGATCGACGCTCCGCGCGGCGATGTGGACGGCACTCTGGCAGAGATTCTCCGCACGCTGTCGTTGCACGGAATCATCTGGTGAGCGCGACCAACGATCCGATGATGCCTCCATCCAGGCAGGTCATCCGCCCTTCGGCCCCCCGGAAACTCTGGAGTACCCCCATGCTTGAATGGACATCATGACCCGACTGGTGTTTGCCGAGTGCGTGGAGGAGATGGCCGAACGGGCCGACCCCACACCTGCGGTCGATGCCGCAACGCGCGCCATGCGACGCAACCGGTCAGTGCAATTGGACGAAGTCGACGCCGTCGTCAACGGCGGATCGTTCTACGCCCGTGGCTTCCGCTCCCCCACCGACTGGTTGGTCGTCACCACACGCGAAGGCGTCGGGTTCTGCAAGCTCACCCTCCACCTCGCCGACCGCATCCAGAAGATGCCCGTCATCCGAGCCGCTTTCGCCGACGGCATCCTCGCCGAATCATCACTCCGACTCCTCGCCAACGCATGGACGCCGAACATCGCCGATCAGTTCGCCCACGACGAACCCATGCTCTGCGAGTGGGCCACCACGATGCCCCACGCCGACTTCACACTCGTCCTCGACACGTGGCGCATGCACACCGACCCCGACCGCGAAGCC
>JBBSOH010000069.1:0-15938 GCA_038259945.1 Acidimicrobiales bacterium | reverse complement strand
CTCTCGGATCGATCGAGCCACTTCGAACCGCGAGAGGTTGACCACGCCTCGTCGATCAGTTCTTGATCCGCTTCGGTGATCGCAGGGTGCACATACGAGCTGCGAGCGACCGATCGGGTGTTGCCGAGTTCCTCCGCAGCGGCGTCGATCGCATCGAGCACGCGACTGCCGTCCGCACGGGCTTCGAGCGCAGTGCGTGAACCGCCCCACGTGCGGAAGTCCTTCGCGCTGAACGCCGAGCCGGCGTGCTCGATCACGAACCGGTTGATGTCGCCGGCCGTTGCGCGCCGTCGCTCGCCGGTGAGATCGTCGTCGAACCAGAACAGTTCGTCGTCGGCATCCGCGGCGAGTTCGGTCAACACGTCGGCGAGGTCGTCGTCCTCCACGAGCACCTCGCGCTCCTTGCCGCTCTTAGCCGTGTAGACGAGCGACACGAGTCCGTCGTCGATGACATGGTCCACGGTCAGCGTGGTTGCTCCGTAGTGACCGTTGACCGCAGACTGGTCGTTTCCCACGCGCAACAGCTCTCGATCGATGAGGGTCACCGCAGCTGCGATGGCGTGCTCGCGGCTGCCGACCGGTTCGTCGAGCGCCTTGGCCGACGCCTTGCGGATCTTTACGATCGCGCGCCCGAAATAGGCGAGACGAGCGAACTTGCGAGTGTCGCAGAATGCCCTGAAGGCCTCGTGGTAGCGGTACTGCTTGCGACCTGCTTCATCGAGGCCGGTCGCCTGGAGATAGCCGTTCGGGTCCGGGCAGATCCAGACGTCGGACCACGCGGGTGGAATCGCGAGGGCATCGATGCGCTCGACCTCGCGAACCCCGAGGTCTCGCCCGGTGGCGTTCGTGTAGCTGAAACCGGATCCTCGCCGTCGCCGAGCGTGACCCGGCTCGGTGTCGGGAATGTGTGCGAGGTCGATCAGTGGGGCGAGCACGGCGGGGTCTCGATCGAGTAGTGCCTTCGGTACCCGGACGGTCATGGAAGCGGTCGGATCGGTCGCGAGGAACTCGGCATCGCCCTGACGTACCCAGTCGGCTTCGAGGTATTCCACGAGCGTGGCGATCGAATCGGTGGCGGTTCGACTGTCAGCCGCTCGCACGCGTAGCTTCACGGAGATGAGCGACGACCTCCAGGCGGAATCCCCACTCCACGGATCGGCGTCGGTCCATGTCGACGCATCGCCCGAGGAGGTCTTCGCACTGCTGACCGACCTCGACCGCCTCCCGAGCCTCAGCCCGGAGAACGAACGCTGCGAGTTCCTGGAAGGATCCTCGACGATCGAGGTGGGTGCCCGGTTCCGGGGGCACAACCGGGCGGGCGACTACGAGTGGCACGCCGACTGCGAGGTGACCGAACTCGAACCCGACCGCCGCTTCGCCTACGAGGTGCCACCCGGCTACGAACATGCGACCACGTGGGCGTACTCCATCGAACCCGACGCCGACGGCACCGGGTGCTCGGTCACCGAGACGTTCCACGCACCGCTACTCGGAATGCCGGACGTCTACCCCGGCAGGATCGAAGGGCGTCGTGACCACCTCGAAGGAGCGTGTGCGACCACGATGGCCAACCTCAAGTCTGCGCTGGAGTCCGGCGGCTGATCGGCAGTGCCGGCCCCGCTCTGTCAGCGAGGTCGGTAGCCGACGTGCATGCTGCGCGCCGAGCGTTCGGTTCGGATCTCGGTGGCATCGCCGCTGAGCACGGCACGGTCGTAGAGGAACCCGGTGCCGCCACCGGTCAGCGACACCCGCACCGATTCGAAGGCCGCACATCCAGCTTCGACGGCGAGCATCTCGGCGTCGACGGCGTCCAGTTGCACCGCGCGCAAGGTCTCCGACGCCCGATCGAGGACGAGGTCGCACGCCGTCGCAAGGGCCTCGTACAGGGACACCGCTCGCAGGTCGACCGAGGCGATCTTCGACCAGGCGGTCGCCGCCACGAAGCTGCGCTGCACGACGACCGGGATGCCGTCGATCGAGCGACGACGGACCAGTTCGACGAGTGCCGTCGCATCGGGGAGCTCGAGCGATCGGCGTGCCTCGGCAGTCAACGCCGAGTCGGACCCCTCGTTCACGGCGAGCACCTCGGTGTCGACGTCGACCCCTTGCTCGGTCATCTCCTGCGTGAAGCTCCACAGATGATCGAGGTCGTAGCGCACGCTCGGTGACTCCGACACGAAGGTACCCGTCCCCTTCACCGCATGGACCAGACCGTCGGCTTCGAGGTCGGCCAACGCCTGGCGCAGCGTCATCACCGTCACGCCGTACTCCTGGGCGAGAGCGTGTTGCGCTGCGAGCCGTTCACCGGGCGCGATCTCGCCGTCGTCGATCCGTCGACGCAGATCGTTCGAGATCGACCGGTACTTCGGGATCCCACTCGCAGCCACGCGCTGATCATAGGGAACGACACGTCGTGGCGTGCCCTGTGTCACGACGCCTGGGACCCGTAGCCGCTCCTGGGCTACGTTCCCCGACCAGGTCGCCGACCACCATCGACCAACTTCCTGAGGGGGAACCATGACACCACGATCTCGATCACGATCGACGCGCTCCAGGCACGTCGGACTCGCCTTGACGGTGACGATCGGACTGGCAGCGGCAGCCTGTTCGTCCGACGACGCAGCGCCGCCGGCGTCCGAGGGGGCGGCGACGACCGGCGCACCGGCGACCGACGCGCCCGACGAGACCGATCCGACGACGCCTGACGACACCACCGTCGACACCTCAGGCGTGGATGACGTCGACGGCGAGCCTCCGGCGACCGACGCATCCGACGAGTCGTCGCCGAGCGCCGTCACCGAGGACCGCGCCTTCTACATCCTCCCTCCCGGCAACTACGGCGGCCTGCCGACGACCGACGACTCCTTCGACCAGCTCGCCCTGTACGACGGCCTCACCCCGCTGCGCGACGACGTCACCGACGCGGACATCGAGGAGTTCTTCCTCCCCGAGGACTTCACGCCGATCGGCGACACCGTCGAAGAACCGACGGGCCGCGAGGGCACCACGATCCTCTACGACGATTTCGGCGTACCGCACATCACCGGCGAGACGCGTGAGGACCTGGCGTTCGGCGCGGGCTGGGTGTCGGCGCGTGACCGCGGCCTGCTCATCGAACTGGGTCGCGGCCCGGCCCGCGCTGCCATCGCGGACGTGCCCGGCATCGATGCCTTCTCGCTGGTCACGAGCGGCCAGACCTTCACCCCGAGCGAGGCGACCGAACAACTGGTGACCGACCAGATCCAACTGATCCTCGACACCTACCCCGACGAGGGCGAGGAGATCGTCGCCGACGCACAGGCCTACGCCGACGGTGCCACCGCCTACAACGAGGCGAACGGCGTCGCGGCGGCGCCGTTCACGGTGAACGACGTGATCGCCACGACGGCCTTCATCGGATCGATCTTCGGTGCCGGCGGCGGAGCCGAAGCACGCAACGCCGACTTCCTCGCACAGCTCGAAGTCGCGCTGGGCGAGGAGCAGGGTCGCGCGGTGTGGGAAGACCTGATGCCGACCGACGATCCGGAATCGCCGACCACGCTCGAGGAGCGCTTCGAGTACCCGGCGCTCACCGGCGGCGATGTGACCGGTTCGGTCCCGATCGACGCCGGCTCGATCATCTCGCTCGACCCTCGTGAACCGGCCGAGGGGTCCGCTCCGACGGTCGAGGCCTCCGTGCCCGACGGTGTGCTGTACCCCGCTGCCGAAGGACCGCGGACGCGCAATGCGTCGAACTGGCTGCTCAACTCGCCCGACGTGTCCGTGAACGACACCACGCTGGCAGTCATGGGCCCGCAACTCGGCTACTACTACCCCGAGATCGTGCAGCAGATCCACCTCACGGGGCCCGGCATCGAAGCGCAGGGCGCCGCTGTTCCCGGCCTTGCGATGTACTTGCTGATCGGTCGCACCGAGAACTACGCCTGGAGCCTCACGTCGGCGAACCAGGACGTGCGTGACGTCTTCGCCGAGGTGCTGTGCGAGCCCGACGGCTCCGAGCCCACTCGCACGTCGTCGCACTACGAGTTCGACGGCGAGTGCGTTCCGTTCGAACTGTTCGACGCCGGCACGTTGGGCGATGTTCCCATCACGTATCCCACGTCGGTCCACGGACCCGTCGTCGGCACCGCCACCTCGGACGGCGTTCCGATCGCCCTCACGTCGAAGCGTTCGACGTTCGGTCGCGACGGACTCAACCTCGCTGCCCTGAAGGACATGACGGAAGGCGACGCCGACACGTCGGAATCGTTCTTCGAGTCGGCCAACCGGTTCGGCTTCACGTTCAACTGGGGCTACGCCAACCGAGATGGCATCGGCTACTTCGCCTCCGGCTACCTGCCGGTGCGAGCCGAGGGTCTCGACCGGCGCCTGCCGACGCTCGGCACCGGTGAGTACGAATGGCAGGGCTTCCTCGAACAGGACGAGCACCCGCATGCAGACGGCCACCCGTCGGGTCGGCTGCTGAATTGGAACAACCAGTCCGCACCCGGCTTCATGCACGGCGACAACAACCTCTACGGCTCCGTCCACCGCGTCGAGAACTTCGACCAGTGGCCAGACGAGGTCGAACTCTCCGACGCCGTCGGCGTGATGAACCGCGCCGCCACCGAGGACATCAAGTCATCGGTCTGGCCCGTCATCAGTGACATGCTCGCCGAGGGCACCGCGCCGAACGAGTTGTCCGCACAGGTCGTCGAACTGCTCGACGCATGGGCGGCCGACGATGCGCCTCTCCTCGACGCCGACGACGACGGCGAGTACGACGTCTCCGGGCCACTGCTGTTCGACACGGTGTTCGACCCGATCGTCGCGGCGGTCGCCGCACCGGTGCTCGGTGACGTGTTGGCGTCCGGTGTCGAACTGCGTGGCATCGACGACGCCAGCTTCATCGACAAGGACCTGCGCACGCTGCTGGGCCAGTCGGTCGAAGGCGAGTTCACGGTCGCGTACTGCGGAGCGGGCGACGTCGATTCCTGCAGCGCGTCGCTGTGGACTGCCATCGACGTCGCCGTCGCCGCTGTGGCCGCCGAACGTGGCGACGATCCGACCACCTGGCTGGCAGAAGGCAGGCGCACGACGTTCGTGCCCGGTCTCGTCCCGAACGACTTCCGCGCCACGAACCGCCCGACCTTCCAGCAGGTCATCGAATGGGCGCCTGAGCAGTAAGCCGTCGCCGACCAACCTCTGTTGTTCGCTCCCGGAAGGAACAACAGAGGTCGGTCAGTTCGTGGGGTGTTCGGTCGGCCAGAGCTTGCGGGCCGGGTGCAGGATCAGCGCGCGCTCGATGCGGGCGAGGTCGACGGTGCGCTGCGGTTCGACCGCCTGGCATGACGGGCACCACACGCTGACCCGGTCCCACGGCATCTCGCGTTCGGTGCCACCGACCAGCGTCGTCGAGCACCACGGACAGGGTCGGCGCTGGCGACCGTAGATCCACAGGTTCGTCGTGTGCAGCTTGCGCCCGGTCGTGTTGCGGTGCGAGCGGCCCATGTTCGTGCGGATCAGCGCCGAGCCTGCGGCGACGAGCGCGTCCAGGTCGTCGATCGTGTCGACGGGCTGGTGTGGTGACACGCCTCCGATGAACGGGACCTCCACGGCGTACACGTTGCCGAACCCGGCCACGTTGCGTTGATCGAGGAGTGCGCCGGCGAGCGGGCGGTCACCGTTGCTGCGCAGTCGGTCGGCGATCAGTGCGACGTCGGGGATCTCGGTGGAGCAGAGGTCGGGGCCGAGGTGGCCCACCACCGACTCCTCCTTCGCCGTGGCGACCACACCGATGTTCGGCATGTCGATCGCCGTGATCCAGCCGTTCTCCATCTCCAACTCCAACCGGCGTTGCCACTCGGGGGCCTTCGACCGGCGGCCCAGGTCGAAGCGTCCGTCCATCCGCAGGTGGCCGTACACCGTTCGGCCGTCGTCGAACCGCAACAGCCACCACTTGCCCACGGCGTCCACGTCGGTCAGCGTCGAGCCGACGAGGTCGAGGTGCGTGATCCGCGGGTCGCGAGCGAACGACTGCGCGACCCGCTGGCCGAGAAATCGTCCGGAGATGCGTTCGGCGAGACGTCGAATGGTGTCTCCCTCTGGCATGGGCCCAGTCTGCCCGGCCCCTACGGCGTCGAACCGCTCCCGGGGCCCAACGGGATCGAACGGGGCACGATCCGACCCTGGGTGTCGATGGCGTCGAGTGCGATCGGGAACTCGGTGAAGAACCCGTGGGCGTGCTTCGCAGTCATCGACACGGCACGCGTGTTCATGCCGTAGCCGAGGGCGGCACCGATGCCGAAGGGGACGACCCGGCCGATCGCCGCCACGCCGCGACGGGCCCCGTACTTGGCGATGACGGCTCGTCCCATCGTCGCGTTGATCCGCTTCACCGACGTGGTGGTGAGCCGGCGCGCCCCACGACGAGTGGTGGTCTCGCCCATCTCGGCTGCCAGCTTGGCGATCATCCCGGCGGCGCCGTCGCGGTAGGTGAGGATCGACAGCACCCACATCCGTCGCTCGTCGACATCGGCGCGGTCGTGGCCGTGGATCGCTGCGATCGTGAGGATCAGGTCGGCCAGGCGCATCGTCGACCACCCGAGTTCTACGGCGAACGTGGCGGCCACGGTTCCGACCCCGACCCCGGGGATCGCCGCCGTGCCACCCGACGCCGCGCCCGCAGCTCCGAGTTCGCGCCGGACCTTGGCAGTGACCGCATCGACGCGCTGCTCCCGAGCGAGCCCGGGCAGGTTGCGCGCCCGCTCCTGGGCCGCGGCCCATCGGGTCTCCACCGCCTTGTCGATCGCCTCCACGAGTTGCTCGGCGACCGGCCGCCCGACCACGCTCGATGCGCCGGACGCGCCGCGCTGCGTCCTCCCGAACGATCGACTCGCGGCCATTCCCCGAACCTACCGACGCTCGTCAGGCGGTCACGTGCGGGTGATGATCGGGGCCCGGTCGGGTTCGAGCTCGTCCTTCGACTCGAGGTGGGGTGGCTTGATGCCGAGACGGTGCAGCTCGCGCAGTGTCCAGATCCCGGCGAGCAGACTGGCCACGGCGCCGAGCCAGATGCCTGCGCTGGCACCGAAGCGCTCGGAGACCCAGCCGGCGATCGGTCCGCCGATCGGCGTGCTGCCGAGGAAGACCACGGCGGTCAGAGCCAGGACGCGTCCTCGCATCTCCGGCGTCGTGCGGAGTTGCACGACGGCATTGGCGCCCGAGATCATCACGATCGTGGCGACGCCCACCGGGATCACGGCAATCAGCGTGAGGACAAAGTTGGGTGCCAGAGCGAGCAGCCCCATCGATACTCCGAGCCAGATCGCCGCCCACGCGAGCAGATGGGTCGACACGTCTCGCCGGCGGGCGATGGACAGCGCACCCACCATCGAGCCCAGACTCATCACCGAGTAGATCCAGGTGAAGGTGGTGTCGTTGCCGCCGAGGGTCCGTTCGGCGAAGAGCGGCAAGGTGACCTGGAACTCGAACGCGAGGGTTCCGACCACGGCGAGGAGCAAAATCGGGAGCCGAAGTTTCGGCTCGTGCCACACGTATCGGAACCCCTCGCGGAGTTGGCCTCCGCTCTTTGCGATCTTGGGTGACGAGCGGATCTTGCTGGTGTCCATCCGGGCCAGTGCGATCAGGACCACCAGGTACGTGACGAAGTTGACGATGAAACACCACTCGACCCCGACCCCGGCGATCAGTGCTCCCGCAACCGACGGTCCGACGACGCGCGAGCCGGTCATCAACGAGGAGTTGAGGGCGACGGCGTTCGGCACGTCGTCGGGACCGACGAGGTCGACCACGAGCGTCCGTCGCACCGGGTTGTCCATCGCCGTCACGAAGCCGAACACCAGCGACAGCGCGTAGATCGCCACGATGTTCAAGCGGTCGGTCAGGATGAGCCCGGCAAAGGCCGCCGAGATCACGGTGAACGCCACCTGCGTCCCCAGCATGAACCGGTGGTGATCGACCCGGTCGGCGATGACGCCTCCCCACGCGCCGAACACGAGGACCGGCAGGAACTGTGCAGCGCTGACCAGCCCGAGGGCGAAACCGTCGTCGGTCCGCTGGAGCACGACCCAGATGATCGCGATCGACTGCATCCAGGTGCCGGTCTGGCTGGTGAGTTGGCCGAGGAAGAACAGTCGGAAGTTGGGGATGCGCAACGACCGGAACGTGTCGCCGGCGGCCGAGCCGAGCCGCGTCACCGGTCGACCCCGGCCCGGTCGGTCGCTTCGAGCAGACGTTCGAGCGGTCCGATCGCAGCAACGAGGGCGGCAAGGTCGGCGGGAGCCAGGTCGTCGAGGCGTCGACGCAGCCACACGTCGCGGCGCTCGCGGGACTCCTCCAGTTGCCCGTGACCGTTCGCCGTCACGTCGACCCGGGTGACGCGACCGTCACCCGGGTCGGCGGCACGTGCGACGAGATCCATCGCCTCGAGTTTGGACACGATGCGGGTGATGGTCGGCGGCGAGATCTGTTCGACCGCGGCGAGTTCGCCCAGGGTGAGCGGCCCGCGCACGTCGATCATGGCCAAGGCGGACTGGAGGCTGGGGGTGAGGCCGGTCCCCGCCTGCTGGCGCTGCTTGCGCGCCAGCCGCACGATCGCCAGGCGGAAGCGGGCGACGTCCATCCCAGCGGCCGTCGTGTCGGTGCCCGTCGTGTCGATCGTGGTGGAGGATGCTGCCATTACTTCGCAAGACTAATTAGCAATGCGAACGATCCCACCCCTTGACGCGGTACTGAATAACGAGTTAGTTATATGAAGATGTCGTCGATCACCATCTCCTCTTCGCGAGCGGCCTCCGAGTCGCTTGTGATGGAGCGTGCGTTGAATGCGTTGGCGAGCGCCCGAAGGTTTCAGATACTGGAGTGGCTGTAGGGCCCGGCGGCCAACTTCCCGCCCCAGGAGCACGGCGATCCGGTCGAGCACGGTGCCTGCAACATGTACATCACGGACAAGCTCGGCGTGAGTCAACCCGCGGCGTCGCGCCACATGAAGGTGCTCGTCGACGCCGGCTTGGTGATCGCCACACCACGCTCCGGCTACGTCTACTACCGGCGCGATTCCGACGCCATCGCCCGACTCACCGAACAGCTCGCTGAACTCTGAAGACTCGAATCGAACAGGACGAATTCACATGAACGAGACACGATTTCCCTCCCTCCACGACAAGGTCGTCGTGGTCACCGGAGCCGCAGGTGGCATCGGCCGCTCCATCGCCCAGCGCTTCGGTGGTCAGGGCGCCAAGGTCGTCGTCGGCGACGTGAACGCCGAGGGCGCCGCCGAGGTCGCTGCATCGATCACCGACGCAGGGGGCACGTCGATCGACGTCGTCGCCGACGTGTCGGACGGCGACTCGGTGGCAGCGATGTTCGACACCGTGATGGCCGAGTACGGCACCGTCGACGTGCTCGTCAACAACGCCGGCCTCGTGTCGCCGATGCTCCACTTCTTCGACGCCGACGAGGCGTGGTGGCGCAAGATCATCGACGTCAACCTCACCGGTCACTTCCTCTGCTCACACAAGGCCGCTCGGATCATGGCCAAGGCCGGAGGCGGCAACATCATCAACATGAGTTCGGGCGGCGCCACCCGCGCCCACCGGGCCTTCACGGCGTACGACGCGACGAAGGGTGGCATCGAAGCGCTCACCCGTGCGATGGCACTCGACCTCGGGCCGTACAACATCCGGGTCAACGCTCTGATGCCGGGTTCGATCGACACCAGTGGACTCGGCCTCGAGGACCGCCAGTTGCGCGGAGAGAACGTGCCGCTCGGTCGGATCGGCGAACCGATCGACATGACCGGAGCAGCCTTGTTCCTCGCTTCCGACGACGCGAGCTACATCACCGGCGACGTGATCAAGGTCGACGGCGGGATGCTCGCCCAGCAGCGTTCGGCAACGGTCGACATCATGCCGCCGTCCGGCTTCCCGAAGGTCGAGGATCTGTGATGGCTGGGGAACGGGTGATGACCGGAACCGGGATCCGCATCGGAGCCGATGTCGGTGGCACGTTCACCGACGTGGTGATCCAGCGCACGGACGGCACGTACGCGTCGACGAAGGTGCTCACCACCCACGACGCGCCCGAGCGGGCGATCCTCGACGGCGTCGCACAGTTGGCCGAGGCGGAGGGTGTCGACCTGAGCGCCGGCGCCGTCGCTCAGTTCATCCATGGCACGACCCTCGCCACGAACGCACTGATCGAGCGGCGCGGCGCGAAGACCGCCCTCGTCACCACCCACGGATTCCGTGACGTGATCGAGACCCGAACCGAGAGTCGGTTCGAGCAGTACGACCTGGACATCGTGCTGCCGACACCACTGATCGAACGCAAGGACCGCTTCACGGTGACCGAGCGGCGCAGCGCGCGCGGCAGCGTGTTGATCGAGTTCGCCGAGACCGAGGCACGTGAACTGATCGAGCGGCTGGCAGCGGCGGGCTATGAGTCGGTCGCCGTCGGCTTCATCCACAGCTACGTCGACGGCACCAACGAGCGTCGATTCCGCGACCTGCTGCTCGAACGGCTGCCTGACGTGTCGGTGTCGATCAGCTGCGAGGTCAGCCCGCAGATGCGCGAGTACGAGCGGTTCAACACCGTGTGCGCGAATGCGTACGTGCAGCCGCTGATGGCGTCGTACCTGGTGCGACTTCGTGACCAGTTGCAGGTTCGCGGCATCACGTGTCCGCTGTATCTCGTGCACTCAGGTGGCGGGTTGATGAGCGTCGAGAGCGCCGCCGAGTTCCCGGTCCGCCTCGTCGAATCCGGTCCGGCCGGTGGCGCGATCTTCGCCGCCGACATCGCCGCCCGCTATGGACGGGACCGTGTCCTGAGCTTCGACATGGGCGGCACCACCGCCAAGATCAGCCTGATCGACGACTACCGCCCAGCCACTGCGAAGTCCTTCGAGGTCGACCGAACGGCGCGGTTCAAGAAGGGGAGCGGGATGCCGATCTCCATCCCGGTCATCGACATGATCGAGATCGGGGCCGGTGGCGGCTCGATCGCCAGCGTCGATTCCCTCGACCAGATCCGGATCGGGCCGCACAGCGCCGGGTCCGAACCGGGGCCCGCCGCATACTCGCTCGGAGGCCTGGACGCCACGGTCACCGATGCCAACCTGCAACTCGGGCGGCTGCACCCCGACACGTTCGGCGCCACGGACATCGACCTCTCACCTCGGTTCGCCGCAGAGGCACTCGTCCGGTCGGTGGGTGTGCGTCTCGGTCTCGATGCCGACACCGCGGCGGTGGGCGTGGCCGAGGTGGTCGACGAGAACATGGCCAACGCCGCCCGTGCGCACGCCGTCGAGAGCGGCAAGGACCTGGGCGGCTACACGATGATCGCCTTCGGTGGCGGGGCGCCGCTGCACGCGGCGCGACTGATGGACAAGCTCGGTCTCGACGAACTGATCGTGCCGTCCGGTGCGGGCGTCGGTTCGGCGATCGGGTTCCTCGTCGCACCGTTCTCCTACGAGGCGATCCGCAGCTTCTACACGAGCACGCTCGACTTCGACGTCGAGGGCTCGAACGCGGTGCTCGACTCGCTCACCGAGGAGGCGATGGCGTTCGTGCGCCAGGGAACCGCCGACGAGGTCACGGTCGAACGCCAGGTGTCGATGCGTTACGCCGGGCAGGGGTGGGAGATCCCTGTCACGCTCGACGCCACCACGGCGTTCGACGACTTCGCTGCCGATCTGCTGTCGGCCGAGTTCACCAAGGCGTACGAAGGATTCTTCGGCCGGGCGATCGACGATCTCGCCATCGAAACCGTCAGCTGGGCCGTGCGCGTGTCGTCGATCGTCCCCACCCCGGAGCGCATCGAGCTGTCGACCGAATCGGCGGCGACGATCACGGTCGACGCCACCCGCGACGCCTACGACGCCGTGTCGGGACGACGGGTCGAGACCCCGGTCCTGCACCGCGACGACCTCGCTCCGGGCGCCTCGATCGCCGGGCCGGCGATCATCGCCGAACAACAGACCACGACGGTGATCGGCTCGCACCACGTCTGCACCACGCAGGCCGATGGCAGCCTGCTGGTCACCAGAACCCGCACGCACGGGAACGGAGCACGAACATGAGTGACACCGGCACGAATGCAGCCGACATCCTTCACAACCAGGTGATGTGGAACCGGCTGATCGCCGTGGTCGAGGAGCAGGCTCTGGCCCTCGTGCGCACCGCCTTCAGTACGTCGGTGCGCGAGGCGGGTGACCTCTCGGCCGGCGTGTTCGACCCCGACGGTCGCATGATCGCGCAGGCGGTCACAGGCACCCCCGGTCACGTCAACACGATGGCGTCCGCGGTCCGTCACTTCATCACCGACATCGGTCCCGAGCGGATCGAGCCCGGTGATGCGTACATCACGAACGACCCGTGGAAGGGCACCGGCCACCTGCACGACATCACGGTCTGCACGCCGGTGTTCCGCCCGATCGACGGGACTGACTCGCTGATCGGCTTCTTCGCCTCGACGGCACACGTGGTCGACATCGGAGGTCGCGGCTACGGGCCCGACGCGAAGGAGGTGTACGAGGAGGGGATCAACATCCCGATCATGAAGTGGGTCGATCGGGGTCGCCTCAACCAGGACCTGATCAACATCCTCAAGGTCAACGTCCGTGAGTCGGACCAGGTGGTGGGCGACATCCACGGACTCGCGGCGTCGAACGAGACCGGGCGCCGTCGGCTGCTGCAGATGCTCGACGAATTCGGCCTCGACGACCTGTCCGCGCTGGCGGGATTCGTGTTCGAACGCACCGCGACTGCGACGCTGCAGGCGATCGCCGCGGTGGAGAACGGCGTGTACACGAACGAGATGGTGGTCGACGGATACGGCGAGGCGGTGACGCTCGCCGTGTCCATCACGGTCACCGACGACGGCATGCACGCCGACTTCACCGGCACGTCGCCGGTGTGCCCGTTCGGCATCAACGTCCCACTCGGCTACGCCCACGCGTACTTCACCTACGGCATGCTCGTGGCACTCGCTCCCGAACTCCCGAACAACTTCGCATCGCTCGATGTTTTCTCGGTGAGCGCACCCGACGGCGTGATCCTCAACGCGAAGCACCCGGACCCGGTGTCGGTGCGCCACGTGCTCGGGCACTTCGTCACTGACCTGTGCCTCGGTGCCATGGCGACGGCACTGCCCGCTCGGGTACCGGCAGAAGGTGCGGGTGCCCTGTGGAACTTCCAGGCGAGCGCGCGCTCGTCGGACGTGTCCGATCCGCGTCCACCCGTCGAGATCCTGATGTTCAACAGCGGCGGCACCGGTGCCCGGCCGCGGCTCGACGGGCTCACGTCGACCGCGTTCCCGTCCGGGGTGCGCACGATGTCCGTCGAGGCGACCGAGCAGGTCGGGCCGATCGTGATCTGGCGCAAGGAGATCCGACCCGACTCGGGCGGTGCGGGTGAGCATCGGGGCGGGCTCGGCCAGATCATCGAGGTGGGCCCGACCGAGGGATACCAGTTCGACTTCTCGGCGATGTTCGACCGGATCGACCACCCGGCCCGTGGTCGTTTCGGCGGAGGTGACGGAGCGCCCGGCGCGGTGTACCTCGACGACGGCACCCCGTTCGCCGGCAAGGGCCGACAGATCGTTCCCGAAGGTCGGCGTCTGGTGATGGAACTGCCCGGAGGAGGCGGATTCGGCGACCCCGCCGACCGTGACGAAGCGGCCGTCGCTCACGACCGCGAGCAGGGCTATGTCACCTGACGGGAGCGTCGGGTGACCGACCTGGCGGCGCACTACGACGTGGTGTGCATCGGGGGTGCGATGACCGGCACCGCAGCGGCGTACTTCCTCTCGCAGAATCCGGACTTCGACGGCTCGGTGCTGGTGGTCGAGCCCGACTGGACCTACGACTTCGCCAACACGACGCGAGCGCAGAACAGCATTCGGGCGCAGTTCACGAACGAGGCGAACATCGCCCTGAGCACGTTCGGCATGGACTTCATCGACGACTTCCACCACAACGTCCAGGTGAACGGCGAGTCGCCCGCCCTGAACTTCCGTGGCACCGGCTACCTGTTCCTCGCCGACACCGACGAGTTGTACGACCAACTCGAACGGGAGTCCGTCGACCAACGGGCGATGGGTGCAGATGTCCAGATGCTCCGACCCGCGCAGGTCGCGGAGCGCTTCCCCTACATGGACGCCGACCGACTGACGGGCGCCCGGCTCGGCGGGATGCGCGAAGGCTCGTTCGACGGGTGGGCGCTGTTCCAGGGTCTGCGCCAGCGGGCGATCCACAATGGCGTGACGTATGTGAAGGACCGGGTCGTCGGCTTCGATGTGTCGGGTTCGCGGGTGACGACGGTCCGCCTGGAGTCGAGTCGATCGGTCGGGTGTGGCGTCGCCGTGAACGCCGCCGGCTGTCGTGCGCCGCGGATTGCAGCAATGGCCGGGGTCGACCTCCCGATCGAACCGCGAGCGCGCACGAGCTTCGTCTTCGCGTGCCGCGAACCGATCGAGGGCGTCGTTCCGCTCACGATCACCCCGGTCGGCGTCCACTTCCGTCGTGAGCAGCACCACTTCATGTGCGGCACCGTTCCGCGTGACGACGTCGCCATCGAGCCCGATGACTTCGACATCCGCCACGACGAGTTCGAGGATCAGATCTGGCCGGCGGTGTCGACGTACGTTCCACGTTTCGATCAGATTCGCCTCGTCACATCGTGGGGTGGCCAGTACGACTACAACACGCTCGACCACAACCTGATCATCGGCCCGAGCAGCCAGGTGGAGAGCCTCTACTTCGCGAACGGTTTCTCCGGCCACGGACTCCAGCAGGGTCCCGCCGTCGGACGCGGCCTGAGCGAGCTGATCACCTACGGCGAGTACCGCACCATCGACCTCACGCCGCTCGGCTACGGCCGCATCGAACGCAACGAACCGATCATCGAGCACGCCATCATCTGAACGTCGCAAACCAAATGGTGTCAGACACCGAATGAAAGACGAGTGACGGGTCGACCGCTCTGCAACGTTTCATTCGGTGTCTGACACCATTTGGTTTCGGAAGCGGGGGCCGGCTCGGAGCATGCGGCTGGGGAGCGTCCGGTCGAGGGCGGACTCGACGGTGGCCGCGACGGCGATCAGTGCATCGAGGTCGATACCGGTCGCGAGGCCTTCGGCATGGAACAGGTGGACGAGGTCCTCGGTGCACACGTTGCCGGTGGCGCCGGGCGAGAAGGGGCACCCGCCGAGACCCCCGACGCTGGCGTCGAATCGCCGAATCCCCACGTGGAGACCAGCGGTCGCGTTCGCAAGTGCCAGGCCGCGCGTGTCGTGCAGGTGCAGGCCGAGGTGGGTGCCGTCGCCCACCCGTTCGCGCACGGCGGCGACCACGGCCCGGATGTCGGAGGGTGCCGCTGCGCCGATCGTGTCCGCGAGCAGCAACTCGGTCACGCCGAGCGCAGTGAGCGCCTCGGCCACATCGGCGACCGCCGTCGGCTCGATCGGACCCTCGAACGCACAGCCGAACGACGCCGACAGGTTGATGCTGACCGGGAGCGACGCCTCGGCCGCGACGGCGCACACCGCAGCCATCTCGGCGATCGCCTCGGCGGTCGACGTCCGGACGTTGCGCCGGCTGAACGTCTCGCTCACCGACACCACGCTCACGAGCACGTCGGCCCCGGCCGCAACGGCCGCGTGCGCACCGCGCTCGTTGACGACCAGTGCCTCACGCAACACACCGCCGAAGCCGACCGTCGCAGCGAACACATCGCCTGAGTCGGCCATCCGGGGCACCGCCGTGGGACTCACGAACGAACCGACCTCGATTCGCCGAAGGCCCGCAGCGACGAGGCCCGTCACCATGGCGACCTTGGTCTGGACCGGCACGTCGGCGTCGATCGACTGCAACCCGTCGCGCGGGCCGACATCGCGGACGAGCACGGAGTCGTCGTCGATGGCGGCGGTCACGTCGAGGT
>JBBSOH010000068.1:0-15944 GCA_038259945.1 Acidimicrobiales bacterium | reverse complement strand
TCACGGTCCAGGCCGAGGCATGGGTGGCGTTCACCGGACGCCCTCGGCAGCGGTGGATCGACCCGGCCGTCGACCTGGCGTCCCTGCCCCGCGATTCACCGGCGTCGGCCTATGTGCTCGACGTCGTCGACAGCTGACGTCCGATGATCGAACCTCGATCGGGCCGCCGACGTGTCCTCGCCCTGCTCGTGCCGGCGGGACTCGTGGTGGTGTGCGTGGGATTCGCCGTGTGGCTCCTGCGCCCGGATGACACGAGGGTCGTCGAACCGGTCGACATCCGAGCCGCTGGGGTGCGCTTCGATGATCTCGATGCACTCGCCGCCGGCAGTCACTTCGTGGTCGAGGGTGTCGTGGTGGCCGTCGACGACGGTCGTGCGCTCACCGATCCGGGCGATCCGGATGCCGGCATCACCACGCAACTCGCGCAGGTCGAGGTCCTCGGCGAGGTCGCCGGCGACGCTCCCGGACCCCTCGTGGTCGAGCAGGAGGCAGCGCTGCTCGACGGAACGCCGATCCGGGTGAACGGTGTGACGCCGCTCGCTGTCGGCGACCGGGGTCTGTTCTTCCTCGTGCAGGGCGACGGCGAGGACTTCCCGTACACGGCATTCGTCAACGAACAGGGTTGGGTGCCGATCGTCGACGGGCGGGTCGTCCCCATCGACGGCGAGGATCCCGTCTGGTCGGGCGTCTCGGACGGCGTGGTGACCGAGGTGGTCGCGGCGATCACCGACTGAAGTGCTGGACCGTCTCCGGCCCCTCGGTTCCGGGTCTCCAATTCGGGAATCGACTCCTGGAGCTCACCGGGTCGGGATGACGACGGGGTGGTGATGGGCCACCAGTGTCGGAGTGACCGTCGTGCCGAGCGGGCAGGCGTCGACGTGGGAGCGCATCGATCGCACGGTCGAGCCGTCGGCGAGTTCCAGCGTGTAGCACCAGGTCGAGCCGCGGAACTCGGCCTGGCTGACCCGTGCATGTCCTGTCGGGTCGACGGCGAAGCCGATGTCGTCGGGACGGAGCATGACGATTTCGTCGTCGTCGACGCCTCGGAGGTGATCGGTCGCTTCCGGCGTGCCGGCGATGCTGGTCCGCAGGGCCGCGACGGTCATGAAGTCGGCCTCACCCATGAACGCAGCGACGAACCGGTCGGCGGGACGGTGGAAGATCGCGTCGGGACCGTCGACCTGCAGCGTGCGACCATCGCGCATCACGGCGATGCGATCTCCGACCGCGAGTGCTTCGGCCTGATCGTGTGTGACGAACACGGCGGCGGTCCCGGTGGATCGCAACACATCGACCACCTCGCTGCGCACCTGGGCACGCAGGTTCGGGTCGAGGCTCGCGAACGGCTCGTCGAGGAGCAGGAGCGCCGGGTCGGGCGCGAGGGCACGTGCGAGCGCAACGCGCTGGCGCTCGCCTCCGGACAGTTCGTGCGGATACCGGTTTCCGTGAGACCCGAGGCCGACCAGTTCCAGCATCTCCGCCACTCGACCCGCCCGCTCGGCGTTCGTCGTGCGCACACCGAACCCGATGTTCTTCTCGACCGACAGATGAGGGAACAGCGCGTGCTCCTGGAACACCAGGCCGACGTGGCGCTGCTCGGGAGGCAGTGATCTGCGTCCGTCGTCGGCGACGATGCCCCCCAACTCGATCCGGCCGGACTCGATGGGGATCAGCCCGGCGATCATCCGCAGCAGCGTCGACTTGCCGCAGCCACTCGGGCCGACGAGTGCGAGGAGTTCGGCATCGGCCACGTCGAGCGAGACGCCGTCGACGGCCAGCACGTCGGCGAAGTGCTTCGACACGTCGCTGATGGACAGCGCCGGCGAGTTGGAGGATGCGGCGGTGCTCGTGGGCGTGGTCGTCATGTCAGGGGAGAGTGCGGGATGGTTCACGGGTCGGTCCGGTCGAGTCGTCGGGCGAGCAGTGCCACCGGGAGCAATGCGACCGCGATGATCGACAACGCCGGGAGCGCCGCCTGTTGGAAACGCGATTCCGACGCCAGGTTGTACACCCAGACGGGCAGCGTGTCGAAACCGAACGGACGCAGCAGCAGCACGATCGGCAGTTCCTTGAGTGCGTCGACCCCGACCAACACCGTGGCGGCCAGCAACGACGAGCGCGAGAGCGGGAGATGGATCCGGCGCGCCGTTTCCAGCGGGCGCGCGCCGAGCGTGCGTGCTGACGCGGTCACCTCCTCGCTCACCTGGCCCATCCCGGCTTCGACGGCGGTGAGCCCGGGAGCGAGGAACCTCACGACGTAGGCGTAGACGAGGATCAGCAACGACCCGGTGCGCACGGCGCCGGGCAACTCCAGACCGATCCGGCCGAGGAGATCGTCGAGCCCGACCACCGCCAGGATGACCCCGATCGCGACCACCGGCCCGGGCACGGCGTACCCCATGGCGGTGGTCCGAGTGGCCCACTGTGTGATGCGCGGGCGTCCGAAGCGCTGTGCGTTGGCGAGCACGATGGCGACGCCGATGCAGACGACGACGGTGAACGCAACGAGTTGCAGGCTGTTCGCCAGATACTCGGGGTACTGGTCGATCAGTGGCGTCCCGCGGTCGCTGCGCTGCTCCTGCACCGCCCACACGGCCAGTCGAACGACCGGTCCGGCGAAGGCGGCGAGCACCATCGCGGTGCATGTGCCCGTTGCGAGTACGGCGCGACCACCGCGGAGTCGCAACGGCTCGATGCCGGCGCCTGCCGCTCCGGTCTGACTGAAGCGGGCACGACCGCGGGCGACCCGTTCCAGGCCGATCGCGAGCAGCGCGAAGGCGAGCACGAGGGTGGCGATCTGGCTCGCAGCATCGCGATCGTAGGTGCCCCGCCAGATCCGGAACACGCCGACCGACACCGTGTCGACGCCGAAGTACTGCACCGTGGCGAAGTCGGTCAACGTCTCCATCATCACGACGGCGACTCCGGCGGCGATCGCAGGCCGGACGAGAGGGAGCACGATGCGTCGGCTCGCTTCGGACCGCGTGGCCCCGAGTGTGCGTGCGGCCTGGTAGGCGCCGCTGGCCTGGTCGCGCAGTGCCGCCCGTGCGAGCAGGTAGACGTAGGGGTAGAGCACGAGGGTGAACGTGACGATCGCTCCGCCGATCGACTCTACGTCGGGGAACCAGGCATCGATCCCGAACCGGTCACGCCACCAGTCCTGCACCGGCCCGGTGCGTCCCACGCTCGACAGGGTGAGGAACCCCAGGATGTAGCTCGGCATCGCGAGCGGAAGGATCAACATCCACCCGAACTGACGCGAGCCGGGGAACCGATACGCCGACACCAACCACGCGAGTCCCGCGCCCAGGAAGGTCGTCCCGACAGCCACACCGACGAGCAGGATCGCGGTGTCGCGCAGTTCTCCCGGCAGACGTGTGCGCCACTGCTGGGACCAGACCTCCCCGCTCGGCGTGAGGATGCTGCTCGCCAGCATCAGGACCGGCACGGCGACCACGACGGCGGCACCGACGGCGACCGAGGTCCAACCGCCTCGTCCGCCACCGGCGAATCGGCTTCGCTCCGCGTGTGCCGCCTCGTCCGAGCGGCTCGGGGAGTCTGGCTGCAGCGTGGTGGTCATGTGGATGGGCGAGGGACGTGCAGTGATGTGAAGAGAGCCTAACGGGGAGCGAGAGGTTCCTTCCTGGCACGGCAACCGGCTCCGGACGTCGTCCCACGAATCGACCGACTGCGCACTGCATAGGATCACGCCGTGGCCGGTGCAGCGGGTGAGCGGGTCGTCGACTGGTTCGAGCAGGTGTGTGGCGGCGTCCACGATCGTCTCGTCGACATGACGGAGGGTGACCTGGCTTCGTACATCCCCGAACTGTCACGTGTCGACCCGGACCGGTTCGGCATCGCTGCGGTCACGGTCGACGGCGACTCGACCGTGCAGGGCGACCACGATCATCCGTTCACCATCCAGTCCATCTCCAAGCTGCTGCTCTACGGCCTCGCCCTCGAGACCCACGGTCGTGACGCGGTGCTGAAGCGCGCCGGTGTGGCGCCGACCGGTGACCCGTTCAACTCGATCGAGATCGACGACATCCATCACCGCGCTCCCAACCCGATGGTCAACTCGGGAGCGATCGCGGTGACCGACATGGTCGAGGGCGGCGACCTGGAGGAGCGCACCGAGGTCGTGCTGTCGCTCGTGGAGCGCTACCTCGGGCGACGCCCCGACGTCGACCAGCAGGTGTTCGCATCCGAACGATCCACCGGGCACCGCAACCGTGCGATCGGCTACCTGCTCCTCGATCAGGGCGTCATCGACGACCGGGTGACCGACACGCTCGACCTGTACTTCATGCAGTGTTCGATCCTCGTGACCGCGGCCGACCTGGCACTGATCGGCGCCACCATCGCGAACGGCGGCGTGCATGCGATCTCGGGCGAACGCATCGTCGGGTCGAAGGTGGCGAGCGACATGATGACCGTGGCTCTGACGTGTGGCATGTACGACTACGCGGGGGAGTGGGCGTACACCATCGGCATTCCCGCCAAGAGCGGAGTCGGCGGCGGGATCGTGGGCATGATTCCCGGAGTCGGCGGCCTCGCGGTCTACTCACCGCGTCTCGACGGTCACGGCAACAGCGTGCGCGGGATCCGTGTGTTCGAGGAACTCTCCGAGGAGTTCGACCTGCACGTGTTCGACGCCGACCGTCCCTGGAGTCGCTGATTCGTCACGCGCAGGTACTGCAGCGCTCGGCTTCGGGGATCGCCCGGAGCCGGGCCGGTGCGATCGGTTCGGAGCACGAGGTGCACCGCCCGTACCTTCCGCCGTCGATGCGTTGCAAGGCGCGCTGGGTGCGGGCGAGGTCGGCTCGGACGCTCTCGATGAGTCGACGGGTGTCGTTGCGATCCTCCTGGATCGTGCCGATCTCGTTGAGGCCGACCAGGTCCGATTCGAGTTCGTGGAGCTGGTGGCTGAAACGTGCAGCGTGGACCTCGAGCAGGCGCGCCGCTCGTTCGGCCAGTCGGCTCGATGCTTCGGAACCTGGGAGTAGCTGCGGGTCGGTCATGGTCTCTCCGGCGGAATCGGTGTGTGCGGTCGGATCAACCGTACGGCGTCACCGGCGTCCCGATCCGGGGCGACAGCAGTGCTGTCGGGCGCTCCCCACTCACCGCTTCCCGGTCAGTCCCGGAGGATGCGGTAGAACGCTGCGGGGTCGTCGCGCAGATTGCGCCAGGATGCGACCTCGTCGTGTTCCACGATCAACGCGTCACCGCCTCGCAGCACGGGTCGATCGCTGCCGAGTTGGATCTGGACCAGCCCCCGGATCGCTGCGATGACCTCGACACCGCGATGACGGGCATCGGGTGTCCCCGTCTCGCGACCGGGCAACTCCACCAGGAAGACCCGTGCTCCGATCGACGAATCGGCGGCGAGTGCGACGGTGGTGTCGTCGATGCGGCGACTCCGATCATGTCGCGCCAGCCGGTACGCCGGTGGGTTCGTGAAGTTCACCATGCGGTCGATGGGGACACCGAGCCGATCGGACAGTCGCACGAGCGTGTCGATGGAGAGTCGGCGGGCCCCCGACTCCGCCTGCGAGATCGCGCTCGCCGTCACACCGCCGATGTCTGCGAGTTCGCGCTGGGTCAGGCCGAGGTCGTGGCGGAGTGCTGCGAGTCCCCGGGCGAGACGGCCACCCTCGGGTGCCGGCGACACGGCGACCTCGCCGAATGCGACGTCGAGCGCGAATGTCGGGCCGTGGTCGCGACCCGAGCGTCCTTCGGCCTTGAGCACGCGGAGGCGGCGACCGCGGACGTCGATGAGACACTGGGTGATCTGGCGGATCGTCTCGATCGACGGCCCACCGAACTCGGGCCCCACACTCCAGTAGGCGGTGATGCCGGCCTGCAGCATCGACGGACACGACCGGGCGAAGAACTCCACGGTGTTGGCGAGCCCCCAACGGCGCAGTGGCGTGCCGAGATCGTCGATGACGATGCAGTCCGGACGCTCGGAACGGAAGCGCCGATCCAGCTCGTCGGCCAGCAGAGATGGGTGTGCAAGGGACCCGTGCGGTCCGGCGTCGAGCGTCGCGACGCCGGGGACGGGTGGATGCTCGTCGTCGACCGTGAACCTCACGTGCAGCACCCGCTCGTCGTCGGCGCGGGCGGTGCGGACGAATCCAGCGCACAGCGCCGAGTACACGACCGGGTCGTCGCCGAGCCAGACCACGTTGTCGCCGGTGATCAGGCCTCCGAGGGCCTGGTCGATCGCGGCGAATCCCGTCCCGACCTGCTGCACTCGCTGATGTTAGCAATGCTGTCGAGCGGTGGCTTGAACTACAGCAGCGAATGTCCCGGGTGGACGTCGTCGAGGTGTCGTGAGAGCTCGTCCGCGATCAGCCGGGCCGGCGAGTTCTCCTTCTCGTTGGGTCGCAGCAGCGCATTCCACTCGAGCGGGAGGCCGTCGTCGCCGCAGCGCACCTCGACGATGCGTCCGGCGTCGATCATCGGGGCCAACGCCCAGCGGCTGAGGATGCTCACACCGGCGTCGGCTGCCACCAACTCGGCGATCGCGTTGGTCTGCTCGACGACGGTGACGGTGCGCGGGTACGTGCCGGCGGGGCCGATGAAGCGATCGAACTCGAATCCGGGCGCGGGGCGTGGGTTGTACGTCAGGTAGAACTCGTCGGTGAGGTCGATCGCCTCGACCGAACGGTGTCCTGCGAGTCGATGCTGCGGCGACACGCACAGGACGAGTTCGTCCAGGAACAGTGGCTGCGTGTCGAAGATTCCCTCGGGC
Source organism: Acidimicrobiales bacterium (assembly GCA_038259945.1). Classification (GTDB taxonomy): domain Bacteria; phylum Actinomycetota; class Acidimicrobiia; order Acidimicrobiales; family Ilumatobacteraceae; genus Ilumatobacter_A. The sequence goes on along the minus strand of JBBSOH010000068.1, from coordinate 9,187 downwards.
GTTCCCGGAGCGATCACGAGGTCGGCCGATCCGGTGGCCAGGTGGGCGGAGGGCTGGTCGTCGATCACCACCAGTCGCAGGTCGATCGTGGGGTGATGCGCCCGCACGTCGCGGAGGAACGCCGGGAACCAGTGGTAGCAGTCGTAGGAACCGACGGCGATCCTCACCGTGGCGGTGACCGTCCGCTGCTCGGCCAGAAGCAGGTGCTCGGTCCGCTCCAGGTCGGCGAGAGCTCTGCCGGCCGCCTGGTGCACCATCAACCCGGCGCGCGTGGGCAGCAGCCGACGACGGGGTCCGCGCTCGAACAGCGCCGTTCCGAGGCGGCGCTCGGCTTCGGCCAGGCGATGGCTGAGCGCCGACTGCGACGAGTGCAGCAACTCCGCCGCCGCGGTCATCGTGCCGAGCTCGGTGATGGCCACGACCGTCTCGTAGTGGCGGAGGTCGAGTTGGAGAGGCACTCGGGCACGCTACATGAATCGGACACATGGAACAGTGTCCCCAGCATTCGTTGGACTCATGTCGATGAATCTGTCTCACTGGAACCCAAGGCGTCGGACGGCGCCGAGACGAGAAGGGACATCACATGTTGACAGTGCACGAACGGTTGGCGGACCCGGAGGCGGGGGACCTGTCCGACGTGATCGATCTCGATCGGTACCCCATCCACGAACCGGCGAGCGGGGCGTGGCGCGCGTTGCTCGATCGGGCCCACGAACGACTGGACGACGACGGCTGCCTCGTCCTCGACGGATTCCTCCGTCCTGCGGCGCTGGAACTGGCCGCCGAGGAGATCGCTGCCATGGCGGCGCACGCCCCCATTCGTCGACATGCCTCGACCGTGTATGCGCGCAAGGACATCGAGATGTCGCTCCCCGCCGACGATCCGCGCATCCGACCACTCACCTGGCACGCGGGTCACGTCACGCGCGACATGATCCCGCCGTACACGGTGGCGCACCGCATCTATGCCTCGTCGTACTTCAAGGCGTTCGTCGCGTCGTGCACCCACCGCGAGCGGGTGTTCGAATACGCCGACCCGTTGGCCGGTCTGGTGGCCACCGTGCTGCCACCGACGGGCGCGTACCCGTGGCACTACGACACCAACGAGTACGTCGCCACGATCATGACCCGCAAACCCGACACGGGCGGCACGTTCGAGTACTGCGCGAACCTGCGCGGCCCGGGTGCCGAGAATCTCGCCGGGCTCGCCGACGTGCTGTCGGGTGACCATCCCGAGATGATCCGATCCGTCGAGATCGAACCCGGCGACCTGCAACTGTTCCTCGGGCGGTACTCGCTGCACCAGGTGACGCCCACCGCCGGTGCCACCGACCGCCACGTGATGGTGTTCAGCTACGCCGACCGGCCGGGGGTGATCGGGCCGGTCGACCGGACCCGCGCCGTCTACGGACGGGTCACCGAGGCGCACCTGGTGGCCGAATCACTGGCCGCGGACTCCGCGGACGGTCTGATCCTGTGAGCGCGTCGACGGTCGAGGACCACACGGCGATCGACACCGGGCGCACCGCACGCCTGCGGGCCGCGATCGCGGCGGACGGGTGCGACGCCGGGCTGTTCTGCGACCCGATCAACATCCGCTACGCAACCGGCACCTCGAACATGCAGGTGTACTCGCTGCACAACGCGTGCCGCTACGTGTTCGTGCCGGTGGTCGGCCCGATCGTGCTGTTCGAGTTCAAGGGGTGCGAGCACCTGTCGGTCGGGCATCCGATGGTCGACGAGGTCCGCCCCGCCGTCAGTTGGTACCACTTCGTGTCGGGCCCGCGGGTCGACGAGTTCGCGAAGATGTGGGCCGAGGAGATCTCGGCGCTGCTCGGCCCCGATGCCCGCGACCTGACCGTCGATCGTTGCGACCCGGTCGGAGCCGGCGCATTGGCCGGGCACGGTATCCGGTTGCACGACGGTCAGGGGACCGCCAACCGGGCCCGGATGATCAAGACACCCGACGAGATCGCTCTGATCCGCACCGCCATGGCCGGGTGCGAGGCGGGAGTCGAGCAGATGCGCGCCGACATGGAGCCGGGCATGACGGAGCAGGAACTGTGGGCGCGGTTGCACGCGGCGAACATCGCCGCGGGCGGGGAGTGGCTCGAGACTCGCCTGCTCACCTCCGGGCAGCGGACCAACCCGTGGTACCAGGAGTGTTCGGACAAGGTCATCGAAGCGGGCGACCTCGTGGCGTTCGACACCGACCTCATCGGGATCGGTGGCTACTCGGTGGACATCTCGCGGACCTGGACCGCGGACGGCACCGCTCCGACCTCGAATCAGCAGCGACTGTTCGACGCTGCGACCGAGCAACTGGAGCACAATCTCGGACTCTTCCGGCCCGGAGCGTCGTTCGCGGAGATCTCGCAGCGGAGCCATCTCCCGCCCGACGACATCCACTCGGTCACCAACGCAGCCGTTGCTCACGGGATCGGGTTGTGCAACGAGTATCCGTTGATCCTCAACCGTGACCACTTCGACGACGGGGGCTACGACGGCCAGGTCGAGGCCGGAATGGTGTTGTGCGTGGAGGCACTCGCCGCCCCGCCCGGTGGCACGGAGTCGGTGAAGCTCGAGGAGCAGATCCTCGTCACCGAGACGGGGATCGAGCGACTGTCGACCTGCTCTCTCGATCCGGCGTGATCGGGAGGCCGATGTCACTGTTGCGCCCCGGTTGCCCAGCGCACGCCGGGCGAATAGGGTCACGCCGCAATGGCCCTCGATGTGGTCCGCACCCCTCCGGGGTCGGAAGAAGATCTTGTCGATGCGCTGCGCGCCGGGCCGATCAGGGCGGGCTTCGCCGACAGTGCTGCGGTCTGGCTCGAGGTCGGCGGTCGGCTGGAAATGGTGGCGGGCACACATCGTGACGAGGCGATCGGCGAGCGTCTCGTCGCCGAGTTCTCGTCGTTCTTCGTCGAGACCACGGGGGACCACGCATATGCGCAGGTCGTGCGCAGCGGCGAGCCGTTCATCGGGTCACCGTCGGGCGACAATCCGATCTGGGGCCGGCCGGGTCCGGCTGTGGTCGTGGAGCACGTCGAGTCGTCTCTGATCGTGCCGATCGTGACCGACGCTGGTTGCACCGGTGTGCTCGTGTTCGGCTCGGGCACCGTCGACCGCTTCCGACGTCCCGATGTCGCCGTTGCCGTCAGGTTCGCCACCGAGATCTCGGCGCTCGTACAACGTGGCCCACAGGGTCGCGCGTTCGCCGGAGGCATGTCGCAACTGCGGGCGTTGAGTGATCTGTCGGCGGGACTGGTGGGCGCGGCGTCGATCGAGCGGGTCGGCCGGGAGTTGATGGGCAACGGACTCCACGTCGCCGGTGCCGACGGCGGATCGATGATGCGGTGGGCCGACGACCACTTCGAGATGGTCGACTTCGCCGACCTCACCGCTGATTTCGTCGAGACCTGGTCGAGGTTCGAGTTGCAGCCCGGAATCGACCCGTTCTCCGACGCGATCACGGCCGAGTCGGGCCAGTTCTTCTCCTCGCGACAGGCGTTCGCCGAGAATTATCCGCACCTCGCCGCCACGATCGAATCGAGCGACCACCACGCATGGGCCGTGCTGCCGCTGATCGAACCGGGGGGCGTGGTCGGTGCGCTCGGGTTCACCTACCGCGACCCGACCGCGTTCCACCCGGCACGGCGTCTCGCCCTGTACACGCTCGCCAGCCTCGCCTCGCAGGCTCTGGGTCAGGCGATCGCGCGCCAGGAGATCGAATCGACCCGGGCCCAGCTGCGTACGGTGCTCGACTCGGTCTTCGTGAACATCGGTCTCGCGGACGCGCACGGTCGCCTGGTCGACCTCAATGCGACGTCCACCTCGACCACAGGCCACTCACCGGACATGGTGATCGGTCGACTCGCCTGGGAGACGCCGTCGTTCTCCTGGTCGGGGGAGGTGTCCGACCAGATGCGCAGTGAGGTGGAGACGGCGATCGCCACGGGAGTCACACGTCGCTTCGACATCCGGGCATCGATCGGCGGAGCGATCATCCCGTTCGACTTCCAGATCGTTCCAGTCCTCGACGATCACGGGGATGTGGCCTCACTCGTCCTGTCGTCGATCGACATCTCCGCACGAGTGGCAGCGGACGAACGCACGCAGGAAGCGCTGCGCACCAAGGAGCGCTCGGTCGCCCGCCTGCGTGTCGCGGTCAGCACCCAGCGCGAACTGGTGAAACACCTGCAGCGGAGTCTGCTGCCGAGCGAACTGCCGGACCTCGCGAACATCGAGATCGCTGCGGTGTACCGCCAGGCCACCGACCACGTCGACGTGGGCGGAGACTGGTACGACGCGTTCACGCTGCCCGACGGACGCCTCGCGTTGACCATCGGCGACATCGTGGGGCGAGGTGTCGAGGCCGCCGGGGCCACGGGGATGTTGCGCTCGGCGACGCGAGCGTTGGCCAAGGAGCACTCGCAGGCGGCCGAACTGGTGGCACATCTCGACGACTATGCAGCCGACGTGCCCGACGCATTCGCGTCCACCACGATCTGCGCCCTCGTCGACCTCGAATCGCTGACCGTGGAACTCTGTCGGGCCGGGCACGTGCCGCCGGTGGTCAAGCGGCCCGGACGCGCCGCCGAGGTGGTCTGGGAGGCGGGGAGTGCGCCATTGATCCAGATCGCCGCATCGGATCGCACGTCCACCACCTTCGACCTGGCCCCCGGTTCGGTCCTGTTGATGTGTACCGACGGCCTGATCGAGCGGGCCGATGCTGACCTCGATGTGGGTCTGGCGAGACTGTGCGAGCTGATGGACGGCGTGGACGACGATCTGGAGGCGTCGCTGCAACGCATCGCCGACCGCATGGCCGACGACGGTCGCACCGATGACGACGTCTGCATCATCGCCGTTCGCAGCCGGTCGTCCGACACCACGGACTGACGCTGCACCCCGGGTTCCGGGGGCGAACCTCGGCGGGCTACGGTGCCGTGCTCGTGTCGGTGACCCAACGGATGACAAAGGTCGCGAACGCCGGCCCGATGCGCCTCGGCGTCGTGTTCGCGCTGATCTACGTCTTCCTGATCGGCGTGTCATCGCTCGAGACCGGCATCCGATTCCTGGGTGAGGACACGCAGGAGCGCCTGTTCTCGGCCGCCACCAACCCGATCGCCGCACTGTGCATCGGCATCCTCGGGACGGTGCTCGTCCAGTCGTCGTCGGCGTCCACGTCGATCATCGTCGGCCTGGTCGCGTCCGGTGTGATCGGTGTGGACGATGCGATCCCGATGGTGATGGGCGCCAACATCGGCACGACCGTCACGAACACGCTCGTGTCGCTCGGTCACATCCGTCAGTCCAACGAGTTCCGTCGGGCGTTCGCCACTGCGACGGTGCACGACTTCTTCAACGTGCTCGCCGTGGCCGTACTGCTCCCGCTCGAGTTGCTGTTCGGTGTGATCAGCAGGACGGCACAGTGGCTGAGCGAGCGACTGGTGGGTTCCGCCGGGACGGAGTGGAAGAGCCCGGTCAAAGCGTGGGTCCAGGGGCCGGTGGGTTGGCTGGAGAACATGTGGGAGGCGTTCGGCGCCTCCGGAACCGTGGAGGGTGCGCTGCTCCTCGCCACCGGTCTCGTCGTGATCCTCGCGGCCCTGACGCTCATCACCAAGAACATGCGCTCGCTGGTGGCCGAACGCGTCGAGCGTTCGGTGAACGCCATGCTCAGTCGTGGCGGCGGGGCGCTCGCGATGGCCCTCGGGTTGGTCATCACGATCGCCGTGCAGTCGTCCAGCATCACCACGTCGATCCTGGTCCCGCTCGCCGGTGCCGGCGTGATCACCCTGCGCAACGCGTATCCCGTCACTCTCGGGGCGAACGTCGGAACCACGATCACAGCGCTGCTGGCGTCGCTCGCCGCATCGAGTCCCGAAGCACTGACGGTCGCACTCGCACACACCACGTTCAACGTGTTCGCCATCATCGCTCTCTACGTGATCCCGATCGCACGCAACGTGCCGATCATCGCCGCCGAGCGCCTCGCCGACATCGCCGTCGAGCGCCGCACCGTCGCGATTGCCTACGTTGCACTCATGTTCATCGTGTTGCCGCTCGTCGGAGTGGTGGCCCTCGGATGAAAGGGAGCTCGATGCTCTTTTCCTTCTTTTCCAACAACGAGAGCGAAGGAGGGTTCGATCACATCGTGGCGCGCTCCGTCGCGATGCTCGCTGATGCGCGGCACTCCTTCGACCTTGCCACCATGGCCGTCCTCACGGGCGCCGGACCGGGTGGAGTTGCTGCGGATGTGCGAGCGACCGACGAGCGCATCAACCTCGCCGAGCAGGAGCTGCGGAGCGAACTCGTCGTGCACGTCAGCGTGCGCGGGAGCGCCGACATCGGATCCGTTCTCGGGTTCACCCTGCTCCTCAAGAAGATCGAGCGGATCGGTGACCAGGCGAAGAACATCCTGGAACTCGCCGAACAGGGGGTGTCTCTGGCCGACAGCGCCGAGATCGACGAGCTGTCGGCCGGCCGACAGGTGGTGTCCATGTTGTTCGCCGAGGCCGGGGCGCTTCTCGGTGACAGTGACGTCTCGGTGGCCGAGGTCGAGGAGTTCGCATCCCGCGCCGACGCCGTGGTGGACGGACACGGCGCCAAGATCGCCGAGTTCATGGTGTCGGATCGACCGGGCAGCGAGGTCGTCCCGCTGGCGATCTACCACCGCTACATGCGTCGGATCGTCGCCAACCTGGTGGGCATCCTGCGTGATGCATCCGAGCCGATCCACCGTCCAGGGGGATTCGACGGTGGGGCGGTCGACGCCGACGACTGATCAGTCGGCGGTCAGCGCGATGGCGGTGTGCACGGCGAGGTTGGGTTCGTCACGCAAGCCGAGTCTCTCGCGGAGTGCCACGAGGTCGTCGAGGTCCTCTCCTTCGATCGCGAGGGTGTACATGACTTCGGAGGTCTCGACGATCTCGATGTCGGTCGCCTCGGCACGCAACCGACCGACGGTGTAGCGCTTGCGCTGCTTGACGACGAACACGACCTTCGTGTCCGGGTCGGCTTCGAGTCGGTCGACGGCGTCGTACAGGTCGTAGGACTTGCCGCGCTGGGGCCGATCCAGCCGGAGTTGCTCGAACAGCACGTCGAACGGTTCGGGAGCGTCGCCCGCCGAACGCGGCCGGTCCGCGCTCCACCGCTCGAAGCCTCTGTCCTCGGCGATCAACTGCTTGACCTTCAACCGGTTGTTGCGGACCTTGGCGTTCCAGGAGCCGTCGCCGGCGAGGAGGTAGCAGTCCTTCACGCGCTCCTCCGAGACGGTCGAGGCGAGCTTCTCGAGGAGTTGGCGGGCACGCGGTTGCTTGCCCCACACGCGGTACTCGTACCGCGCCGCGGGCGGTTCGCTGGTGGTCGTCGGTTTCTTGCTCATGTGGTCAGGCCCTCGTGGTGGAACCTACGCGATCTGCGCGCCGCCGAGCGGTCAATCGATTCTTCGGGGGTGAACAGCAGGTGAATTCATTTCAAGAAACATTAAATCAAAATCCATTGAATGAATAATGCGGGTGTGAAGTCGGATCGCAGTGATGACCTGATCGACGCCCGAGTTGCGCTTCACGGAGCGCTCGCCGATCCGACGCGGTTGGCGATCGTCGACGAGTTGGGAGTGAGCGATCGCGCTCCGAGTGAACTCTGCGAACGGTTCGGGGTTGCCGGCAACCTGCTGGCGCACCACCTCGACGTCCTCGAAGGAGTCGGTCTGGTCGAACGGTTCGTGTCGTCGGGCGATCGCCGGCGGCGGTACGTGCGCCTCGATCGTCGCCCGTTGTCCCTGCTCGCACCGACGATGTCCGTGGCTCCGACCTCGGTGCTGTTCGTGTGCACCCGCAACTCGGCACGTTCACAACTCGCTGCTGCTCTGTGGCGTGACCGTGTCGGTACCCCCGCCGACTCGGCGGGCACGAATCCGGCCGACCGGGTCCACCCGGGAGCGGTCGCAGCGGCGCATCGCGCTGGCCTCGATCTCTCCACGGCGAGGCCGCATCTGCTCGGGACGCCGGACCCTGGGGTGCAGATCGTCACCGTGTGCGACCGCGCTCACGAGGAACTCGACCCGGGCGAATCGTGGTGGCACTGGTCGATCCCCGCTCCCTCCGAACTCGGCACGCCCGACGCGTTCGACGCCGTGGTCGCCGACATCGGCACGCGTCTGTCCGTCCTCGCTCACTGATCCTCTCCACCCGATCCATCCCGAAAGGCCCCACCTCATGTACCGATCAACCGTCCGACCTGTTCGAATCGACGGCGCCATCATCACCTCGCTCGGAGTCGTGGCATGACGGTGCGGGTCGGGATCAACGGCTTCGGGCGCATCGGGCGTCTGGCGGTCCGAGCGCTGCGCGATCGACCGGATCTGCAGCTCGTGCACGTCAACGAGATCGCAGGCAACGTGGCGACAGCGGCGCACCTGCTGGAGTTCGACTCGGTGCACGGCCGCTACCAGGGCAGTGTCGCCACCCGCGACGGGTCGATGGTGATCGACGACCGGGAGGCCACGTACTCGTCGCATCCGTCGCCCGGCGACGTGCCCTGGGCCGATCACGATGTCGACGTGGTGCTCGAGTGCTCCGGAAAATTCACAACCACCGAATCGCTCGACCCGTACTTCGGGAACGGCGTCCGCAAGGTGATCGTCGCCGCTCCGGTGAAGTCGGGGGGCGTGCTGAACATCGTGATGGGCTGCAACGACCACCTCTACGACCCCGACGTGAACCACGTCGTCACAGCGGCCTCCTGCACGACGAACTGCCTGGCGCCGGTCGTCAAGGTGCTCCACGAGCAGATCGGGATCGAGCGCGGGGCGATCACCACCATCCACGACGTCACCAACACCCAGGTCATCGTCGACGCACCACACAAGGATCTGCGTCGAGCGCGGTCGGCGCTCAACTCGCTGATCCCCACGTCGACCGGCTCGGCCACGGCGATCACGATGATCTACCCCGAACTGACGGGCAAGCTGAACGGCATCGCCGTACGCGTGCCGTTGCTGAACGCGTCGCTGACCGACTGCGTGTTCACCATGGTCTGTGACGTCACCGTCGAGGAGGTCAACGGCTTGCTGCGGGAAGCGGCGGCCGGCGAGTTGCACGGGATCCTCGGGTTCGAGGACCGTCCGCTCGTGTCGGCGGACTACGTGAACGACACCCGCTCGGGCATCGTCGACGGCGCC
>JBBSOH010000067.1:0-15971 GCA_038259945.1 Acidimicrobiales bacterium | reverse complement strand
GCGAGAGGCGACAATTCGGCGGCTTGGACAGTGGCGAAGCGAAATTCGGGACGGACAGGGCGGTGGAAACTCGCACGATCAACCGATACGTCGCATCGATGGTCATCCTCGTCTCAGTGACGGTTTCGGGCTTCTTCATGGGTCGGACGCTCGGTCTGTTCCGGCCCACCGGCGACGAGCTCTTGCCGCTCACACTGCGCTTCACTGTGGTGTTCTTCACCTTCGAATCCGTTCGGATGTTCGTGCATGTCGTCGTCGGTACGTCGTTCTACCGACCGGCACCACCGCTCGACGACGGGTTCAATCCGTTGGTGTCCGTCGTGGTCCCCGCATGGAATGAGGAAGTCGGCCTCGCCAAGACCATCGAGTCGGTCCTCGCGTGCGACTACCCGAACTTCGAGATCGTCGTCGTGAACGACGGTTCCACCGACCGCACCCGCCAGGTCGCTGACGGGTATGCGGCGCTCCATCCGAGCAAGGTGTTCGTCGTCAATCAGAACAACGCAGGCAAGGGTGCGGCGCTGAACTCCGGCGTGATGCACGGTCTGGGCAGCATCATCGTCAACGTCGACGCGGATTCCGCCGTCGAACCTCAGGCGATCAGCAACCTGGTCCGCCCGTTCGCTTCCCGACGCGTCGATGCGGTGGTCGGGCGTGTGGTGATCGGCAACACCGCGAAGTTCGTCGGCAAGTCTCAGGCGTTCGAGTACATGTTCGGCTTCCACCTGCGCCGCGCTCAGTCGGTGTTCAACACGATCTTCATCCTGTCGGGAGCAATGTGTGCCTACCGACGAACGGCATGGCAGGCCACGCAGGGATTCCGCGACTTCAGCAAGACCGAGGACATGGACTTCTCCCTGCAACTCCGGTCCGCCGGGCTCGGCCTCGTGTACGCCGACGACGCCGTGTGCATCACCGAAGGAGCTGCGGACCTGGCTGGCCTCCGCAACCAGCGTCGACGTTGGCGCTTCGGTGCGTTCTTCTGTTTCGGCGCGCACCGCAACCTGTTCTTCGACCGTCGGGAGGGCAACCGCTCACTCGGCTTCTACGAACTGCCGTCGTCGCTGCTCGGCTACCTCCAGATCCTGCTCTACCCGCTCGTGTTCGCCGTGGCGTTCATCCTGCCGATCTACACCGGCCAGTACCTCTACCTGTATCTGGTGCTGCTGTCGGTGCCCGGGAACTTTGCGGTCGTGTTCTACACGGCGGGAACGCTTCGCAGGTACGCCCGGTATCTGCCGGTGCTGATCGTGTTGATGTGCGTGACGATGGCGGTCGAGCACCTGATGATGTGGTCGGCGCTCACCCGCTACCTCACCGGCAACGACGTGTCGTGGACGAACTGGACCCGCCAGGGCGTCGACGGGCTCGCCGCGGTGATCAGCGGGGGTGCTGCACCGAGTGTGGTGTTGCCGGCGGGCCTGATGGCCGCGATGACGGTCGGCGTGCCCAGCGATGCAGAGTTCGATCGACGGATCGAGGACGAGCTCGACGGCATCCTCAGTTCGGGTCCTGCCGAGCGCGAAAGCGTGTGATCGCCGTGCGCCGAGCACCCGACGGTCAGCCGATGTCGTCGGGCATCTCGGCCTTGCGCCGACCGATGTAGTCGAGCAGTTCGGCGTCGATCGCTTCGTCGAGCGCCGGTGGCTCGTAGCTCGCCAACGCGGACTTCCACGCCGTGTTCGCCCGATCGGCTGCGGTGGTGGCGCCGTCCTCGGTCCACTGCTCGAAGCTCGAGTTGTCGGCGATGGTCGAACGGTAGAACGCCGTTTCGAAGTTGGCGAACGTGTGCGCCGTGCCGAGGAAGTGCTCGCCGGGCGTGTGGGCGAGGAAGGCGTCCACCCCTTGGCCGTTCTCGCTCATGTCGAGTCCCTGGCCGAGCTTCATCATCATGCCGAGTTGGTCGGCATCCATCATGAACTTCTCGTAGCCGAACGCCAGGCCACCCTCCATCCAGCCGGCGGCGTGGAGCACGAAATTCACTCCGGCCATGAGGGTCGGGATGATCGTCGATGCCGACTCGTACGCCGCCTGCGCATCGGGCAGCTTCGACGCCGTGAGTGCTCCGCCGGAACGGAACGGCACGCCGAGTCGGCGGGCGAGCGCAGCAACCGTGTACAACACGATCGCCGGCTCGGGCGTGCCGAAGGTGGGGGCGCCGGTGGCCATCGACATCGAGGACGCGAACGAGCCGAAGACCACGGGTGCTCCGGGCCGCACGAGTTGGCAGAACGCCATGCCGGCGAGTGCCTCCGCGAGGGTCTGAGCGGCCACGGCCGCGGCGGTCGTGGGCGCCATCGCTCCGGACAGGATGAACGGTGAGATCACGCACGCCTGGTTCGCGGCCGCATAGGTCTCGGCAGCTGCCAGCATCGTGTCGTCCCACACCAGCGGCGACGACGCATTGATCAGCGACGACATCACCGTGCGCTCCACTCCGGATTCGTCACGCAGGTCGCCGCCGAATCCGATGCGTGCCAACTCGATCGAATCCGCTGCCCGCTCGCCTGCGGTCACAGAACCCATGAATGCCTTGTCGCTGTACTTGAGGTGCGCGTACACCATGTCGAGGTGTCGCTTGTTGACCGGCACGTCGACGGGCTCGCACACCGTGCCGCCCGAGTGGTGGATGTGCGGTGCCATGTAGGCGAGTTTGACGATGTTCTCGAAGTCCTCGATGGTGGCGTAGCGCCGACCGTTGTCCTGGTCGTACACGAACGGCGACCCGTAGTTCGGGGCGAAGACCGTGTTGTTCCCGCCGATCTCGACGTTGTTCGCAGAGTGACGCGCGTGCTGGGTGTATTGGCGCGGCGCCGAGCCCTGCACGATCGTGCGGCAGAGGCCACGAGGGAATCGGACGCGGATCCCGTCGACCTCTGCCCCGGCCTGTTTCCAGCGTTCGAGTGCGGTGGGGTAGTCGCGGAACTCGATGCCGACCTGCTCGAGAATGGTGTCGGCGTTGTGCTCGATCTGTTCGAGTTGCTCGTCCATGACCAACTCGTACGGCTTGATCTGTCGACTCAGGTACGCCGGAACCGGCGCGGCCGACGCGGCTCGAGTGGCAGCGCGTCCGGCGCGTCCGCCACTGCGCCGCCCGCCTCGTCGATCGTCGGCTCGTTCTTCAGTCATCCTCTGTCCACTTTCGGGGTTCCCGGTGCCGATGGATCAGGTTGGTGACGGGCACGAACCTGCAGGAACGGTTCCGTCATCCGGAACCGTTCCGTATCACAGAACGCAAGAGTACAGATCGTCGGCTCGGTCTCGTGCATGGAACGTGGCGGCCGAGCCCTATGGTTGTCATATGGCTCGAATCCAGACGATGGTGCAATTGCGCGACGACCTCGTACGACTCCTCGACGAAGAGGCGGCCGATCGTGGCGTCTCGCGGTCCGCGATCATCCGGGAGGCGGTCGAACGACACCTCGGAGACTCGGTCCGGTCACGCATGGATGCCGACATCGTCGACGGATATCGGCGGATCCCTCAAGGTGTGCTCGACGAGTGGGGCAGCCTCACCGACGCAGGAGACGCCTCGACCGTCGAAACGCTCCGACGACTCGACGCCGAAGAGCAGGCCGGCGGACACGAGCCGTGGTAGCCCGTCGGGGAGAGGTCTGGTGGTACGAGCATCCGGAGGCCGGTCGACGTCCGTACCTCGTGATGTCGAGGTCGAGCGCCGTCCCCGTGCTGAACCAGATCTTGGCGGTCCCCGCGACGCGTACGGTTCGCGGGATCCCGACCGAGGTCGCCGTCGACGAGAGCGACGGCATGCCACTCGAGTGTGTCTTGAGCCTCGACAACCTCACGCTGATCCGAACGTCGCTGCTCACCGATCGGATCACCACACTCGATTCGCTGCGGATGGGCGAGGTCTGCGCAGCGCTGAGGGCAGCCACCGACTGCTGACGGCGCTGGCGGTCAGGACCGCGGGCGTCGGCGGCCCGTTCGCTGGCGGGCCCCGGCACTCGCTGCACGCTCCTGGGCGACCGGCAGCACGGTCTCGGTCGCGAGGTTCGGAGTCGGTTCGGTGGTGTGCGGGAAGCCCATTGCATTGACGAACAGTTCCTGGAACCGGGCCTCGGTGGCGGTCTCGATCTTCTCGACACGCCGCACTGCTGACTCGATCTCGGCGCGCTGTGCCGCCGACACCAGCGCACGGACGGCACCGGCCCCCGCTGCATTGCCGACCGACGACACCCGTGCGACGGGGACGTCGGGCACGAGACCGAGCACCTTGGCGTACAGGGGGTCGATGTGCGCGCCGAACGCCCCGGCGAGGCGTACCGACCCGATCGCTTGTGCATCCGTGTGTCCGGCGTGTTCGCACAGCAGGTCGATCCCGGCGCGCAGTGCGGCCTTCGCCAACTGGATCGCACGCACGTCGTCCTGGGTGACGTTGATGTTCTGCGTCGGATCCTCCGAGTCGCCCCACAGTCGGTACGAGAACGTGCGTCCGTCCGCGAAGACCCGGTCCGTCCTGCCCGGTCCGTCCGAGCGAATCGTGCCGTCGACGTCGATCAGGCCGGCGAGGTACATCTCGCCCATCACCTCGATGATGCCCGAGCCGCAGATGCCCGAGATGTCGAGCTTCATCGTCTGCATCGTGAACTCGGCGTCGTCGGACCACACGTCGGCACCGATCACCCTGATGCGCGGTTCGAGTGTGTCGCGGTCGATCCGTACGCGTTCGATCGCGCCGGCGGTCGCACGCTGGCCCGCCGAGATCTGCGCGCCCTCGAACGCGGGGCCGGTGGGGGAGGATGCAGCCAGAACGTGGGTCGAGTTGCCGAACACGATCTCGGCGTTCGTGCCGACGTCGACGAGCAACTGCAACTCGTCGCTGCGATGCGGGCCCTCGGCGAGGATGGCGCCGGCGGTGTCGGCACCGACGTGGCCGGCGATGCACGGGAGGAAGTAGGTGGATGCGAACGGTGCGTCGATCTCGAGGTCGGTCGCCCGGACGGTCACGGCGCTGTCGGTCGCCAACAGGAACGGTGCCTGGCCGAGCGGGGTGGGGTCGATGCCGAGGATCACGTGATGCATGATCGGGTTGCCCACGATCGTCATGTCGAGGATCGACCGGCGGTCGATCGGACGAAGCGTGTCCACGGTCTCGGCCGCATCGGCCACGAGTTCACCGACCATCGCATCGAGTGCTGTCCGGATCGAGCGGGTCAACTCGACCTCGCCGCCCGGGTTCATCATCACGTACGACACTCGCGACATCAGGTCGTCGCCGAAGCGGATCTGCGGATTCATCACGCCGTTGCTCGCCACCACCTCGCCGGTCGACAGGTCGACCAGGTGACCCGCAACGGTGGTCGATCCGACATCGACCGCCACGCCGAAGGCGCGGTCCACGTAGCCGGGGTACACAGCGCACACGTCGTGTCCGTACCGCACGGCGACCGTGATCGAATTGTCGCCACGCTTGGCCGCGTCGGCGATCAACGGCAGCACATGGGTGTCGATGTGGGCGACGGTGACATCGAAGTCGTTGAGCAGCGCAGCACCGATCTGCTCGGCGAGGCCGCGCAGTTCCGAGCCGAGTTCGGCCTTCTCCAATTCCACGTAGTGCAGCCGGACCAACGGGTCGATCTCGATGTCACCGACGTCGACCGACTTGCGCACGACCTGCTTGTGGACCTGGCTGGCTGCCGGGATCTCGACGACGACGTCGCCGCAGACCTGGGCTGCGCATCCCAGACGTTGACCTTCGGTGATCGGCCGGCGCCCGGTGTAGTCCGCCTCGGTGGTGGTCCATCCGGTGATCGCTTCGGGTCGGGAGTCGATCTGCCACTTGCTGAAGTTGCCGATCGAGGGCACGACCTGGCACCGACCACACAGCCCGCGCCCACCACAGGTGGAGTCGAGATCGGCGCCTGCGGTGCGGGCGGCGTCGAGCAGCGTGGTGCCATCTGCGACGGTCACGCTCAGCCCCGACGGGGCGAACACGACGCGCCGATCGACGCTCGCCGTGGTGGAGGAATCGGTGGGGGAATCAGTGGGGGAATCGCCGGAGGAATCGTCGGTACCTCGACTCACGGTCGACGGCCCTCATCGTCCCCGGCCGGCCGGTCGCCGAAATTTGTCGATCGGAACACGGTCTGAGCGTTCTCATCGACAAATTTCGTGAGAAGGCGGGGGAGCGGGAGCTGTGGGGGCCGGGTCATCTTCATGATCCTTCGACTCGGGCGCGGCGACCACCCCGGCGCTTCGGCGCGCCGCCGCCGGCATCGGCGGAACCGCTGGCGGCCTGGCCGCCCTCGCGGTTCTCGGCGATCCAGGCACCGCAGTCCTGGTCGTGGCCCATGAGGACGTCAGCGGCCTTCACGGCGCTCTTGATCTCGCTGTGCAGCGGGCTCATGATCGCCGAGGTCATGCCGTTCGCGATGGCCATGGAGATGAACGTCCCGGTGATCACGTGCCGGTTCGGCAGTCCGAAGCTGACGTTTGCGGCACCACACGTCGTGTTGACCTTCAATTCGGTCTGCAGGCGGCGGAGCAGGGCGAACACCTGGCGTCCGGCCTGGCCGATCGCACCGATCGGCATCACGAGTGGATCGACCACGACATCCGACGCCGGGATCCCGTGGTCGGCGGCCCGGTTGACGATCTTCCTCGCGACCTCGAAGCGGACGTCAGGGTCCTCGGAGATACCGGTCTCGTCGTTCGAGATGGCCACGACGGCCGCGCCGTACTTCTTCACGAGCGGCAGGACACGTTCCATCTGCTCGTCCTCCCCCGTGACCGAGTTGATCAGCGGCTTGCCCTGATAGACGGCGCACGCGGCTTCGAGTGCTTCGACGATCGAGGAGTCGATCGACAGCGGCACGTCGGTGACCGACTGCACGAGTTGGATCGCCTGAGCGAGCAGCGCCGGTTCGTCGGCGAGCGGGATGCCGGCGTTGACATCGAGCATCTGGGCGCCGGCGGCGACCTGGGCGATCGCATCGGCGGCCACGCGGTCGAAGTTGCCGTCCTTCATCTCGGCGGCCAGCAACTTGCGCCCGGTCGGGTTGATCCGCTCACCGATCATGACGAACGGACGGTGGAAGCCGATCACGACTTCTCTGGTGGCGGAGCTGATGATGGTGTCGGTCACGGTGTGTCCATTTCGTCGTTCGGGCGTGCGTTGTTCTGGTCGTGGTCGTTCGCGTCGGCGTTGTCGGCGGCGGGTCCGAGGTCTTCGAGCGTTGGTGCCGAGTTGTCGACTTCGTCGTCGGGATCCGAGTCGCCCGTCGCGCGACCGTCCGCCTTCGCCGGGTCCAGCCCGCCGTTCGCGACGAGTGCTTCGAGGCGATCGCGCGGGTAGGCGGCTTCGAGTTCCGCGCACTGCTGGTCGAGTTGTGCAGCGACGTCGCCGGGTGCGAGCGGTGCGGAATCGGTGCGCCACTGCTGCACGTAGTCGTGCGTCGAGGTCAACCCGGCCACTGCGGCGGCGCGGTCGATCGCATGCTGGAAGCGCGCATGCAACAGCACCTTGTGCTGGTCGCTCCCGCCCCGTGCGGTGAGTTGCGCGGGGATGTCACGCCAGGAGATCGTCGCCAGGGTCGGCGCTCCGCCGCCGCGGCGCCGCCCGCCGCGACCAGCGGTGCGACGCTCGCGCATCTCACCCTGATCGGGCCCGAGACCGACACCCTCGGCGGTGAGGTCGACGGTGTCCTCGGCCTGTTCGGCGGATGGATCGTTGGTTGCATCGTTCATCGAGGGTCACCTCCGGTGCGGAGCCCTCCGGCTCCGATCGATCTGAGTTCCACCATGGTCTCCTCCAGTTCTCCGTAGCCGGTTCGTTCCACGAGCATCGTCAGGCCGAGGCGGTCGGCGCCGGCCTGGGCGAGTGCAAGCAGTTCGGGGTCGTCGGTCTGGGCGAGGTACACGAGGCGGGTGTAGTTGCCGAAGTACATCGGCAGCAGTTCGGGGTGGCGATCCAACCCCAGCCCCTGCCACACCATCCGCTCGAAGTGCCGTGCGAGGAAGTCGGTCAGGTAGAAGGACCCGATCTCGGCGTCCTGGATCTCGGCGAAACGCGGAGCCGTGGCGAAGAACTCGTAGCAGTGTGCGCCGGCGAGCATCTCGACGCCCTCCTCCTCGCACACCTTCTGGAGCAGCCCTCCCGTTCCGCAATCGGCGTATGCGACGAAGATCGAGTCATACGCCGTGTCGGCCCCGCCCGTGGTCTCACTCGCGTGGGCGTCGGGGCGGGGGTGTGAGCTCTCGACCGTGGTTTCGAGGTCGACGACTCGCAGGTGGTCGTCGATCGGGTCCGCAGCGTCCATTGAGCGAAGCAGGTGTGAGCCCTCGACCGCGATGTCGCGGTCCATGACTCGCACGTCGCCGCCCGAGCCCGGGCCCGATCCCTGGTGCGCGGCGCCGCGGGCACGGTGGATGCGGGAGCGGACGGCGTCGGGGATCTCTTTGGGCCGGTTGTGCAACGCGGCGGGCAGGCATTCGATCGTCACCGAGTCGAGACCGTTCATCCGGACGATGGCGAGCAGTTCGCGGGCGAGCGCGCCGCAGGCGATGACGAGTGTGCGCGACTCGGCGGGCGCCAACGTGACGACTGGTTCGACCATCCGGTCAGACGTTGACCGACGGGCCGGCAGGTTCGGGGTTCCCGCGACGCGCCAGGACGAGTTCCTTTGCCATCTCCGACGCGACCGCCGCGTCGCGACAGTAGCCGTCGGCGCCGATCGCATCGCCGAACTCCTGGTTCAGCGGTGCGCCGCCGACGAGGATGATCTGGTCCGAGCGCCGGCCCTGCGCCTCGAGGGTGTCGATCACGACCTTCATGTACGGCATGGTCGTGGTCAGCAGCGCGGACATGCCGAGGATGTCGGGCTTGTGTTCGTCGAGCGCGGCGAGGAACTGTTCGACGTCGGTGTTGATCCCGAGATCGATCACTTCGAACCCGGCGCCCTCGAGCATCATCGCCACGAGGTTCTTGCCGATGTCGTGGATGTCGCCCTTGACCGTGCCGATCACGACCTTGCCGACCGACTCCGCACCGGTCTCGGCGAGGAGCGGACGCAGGATCGCCATGCCGGCCTTCATCGCGTTCGCCGAGAGCAGGACCTCGGGGACGAACAGGATGCCGTCGCGGAAGTCGATGCCGACGATTCGCATGCCTTCGACGAGTGCGTCGTTGAGCACCCGGGCGGGGCTCCATCCGCGATCCAGCAGGATCGTGGTGCCTTCGGCGATCTCGTCCTTCAAGCCGTCGTAGAGATCATCGTGCATCTGCAGCGTGAGATCTTCGTCGTTCAGCAGCGCGAGGTCGATCGCTTCGTCGTCCTGCCCATCGCCGTGTTCGTCATTGTCGACGTCAGTCATCGTGAACCCCCAGAGGTGGAGTGAGCCGCTGCTCGTTCGAGTGACGAACAGTCCGGCTGTTCCGTCATGCGGAACCGTACCGTATAGTGAACCAGTACGCCAGACCCATCTGGGTCGACTCCTCTGAGCGGCGTGCCGCCACGCTACAGCCGACAGGGAGCGCACCACATGTCCGGAGTGCAATCGATCGAACGGGCCTTCTCCGTGCTGCGAGTCCTCGCACGCGGACCGCTCGGGGTGACGGACATCGCGGAACGGGCGGACCTCCCCAAGTCGACGGTGTCACGGCTGCTCTCGGCGCTCGAAGCCGAGGGCGCCGTCGAACAGATCGAGGTCGGTGGTGGCTACGCGATCGGCCCGGCGTTGGCGATGCTCGGAGCAAGCGCGAATCCGAGTGCCGGGCTCCGCTCGGTGATCCGTCCCTTCGTCGAGGAACTGGCGATGCTCACCGGTGGCAGCGCCGGCTTCACGATCCGTGAAGGCGACTCGGCCTACTGGGTCGACAACGTCGACGACGACGGCGACGAGTTGGTGTTGCTCGCCGACCAGACCGGCCAGTCGTTCCCGCTCCACTCGATTCCGAGCGGCATCGCGATGCTCTCGAAGATGTCCACCCAGGCAGTGGAGGAATACGTCACACGGGTGTCTGCGGCGGCGGATGCCGAACCCGTCGATGTCGGCCTGCTGCGGCGGCGGATCGGCCGCGTCGGGTCGGACGGTGTGGTCGTGTCGAAAGAAGACCTCGACCCGGGCGTGAACGCCGTCGCCACTGCGTTCCGCGGACCGAGCGGCGACTGGGAGGGTGCTCTCTACCTCCAGGGTCCGTCGTTCCGCTTCCCGGACGACGGCGACGAGCGCCGCGTGGTCAAGCTCGTGAACGAGGCGGCGATGCAGTTGAGTGAGCGCCTCGTCAACGGCTGAGGTCCGGCGGGCCGCTCGCCGCCATTCGTGGCGACGCCTCACGACATGGGGCTCGTCCCGACGCTCGGAAACACTGAAGTTCCGACGCGCACATACCGATGAAACGGTGTCCTTTGACGGTATCGGGCCGTCCGTTGCCCCCATCCTGCAACTCCTGCTCGTCTGCGAGAGGAGCGCGATGCGGCGAGCAGTGTCGCCGGGAACATGCGGTGGTGGACCCGTCAGCACGGCACACGTGACGCGTCCGGGTCCACCGTGTCGGTCACCGACACCCGGCGAGTGTGAACCCGCAACGTGACATGCGCCCGAAATCGCAGCGGGAGGAGTTGGGACGGATTTCACGACCCCTGGTATCTTCGGGGCCCGTATGTCGGATTTCCTTCGTGACTATCTGAACGTCGTGTGGTTTGCTGTTGCTGCCCTCGCCGTGGGTGGACTGCTCCTCGGGCTTGCCGCGGCCATTCGGCCGACGTTCCCCTCGGCGGAGAAGTACATCGCCTACGAATCGGGTGTGGACCCGGTCGGGATGGGCTGGTCGCAGAGCCAGATCCGCTACTACGTGTTCGCACTGCTCTTCGTGATCTTCGACGTCGAAGCGGTGTTCCTCTTCCCCTGGGCGGCATCGCTCGAGCGCTACGGCACGTTCGGACTCGTCGTCATGTTGATCTTCATCGTGCTGCTGCTCGATGGCTTGGTCTACGCCTGGAAGCGGGGCCTGCTGCGATGGGTCTGATGCTCGAGATGCCGAATCCGAACGGAGTGCGCTGACATGGGTCTGATCGACAAGGGGCGGATGCCCGCACCGCTCACGAAGCTGTTCAACCTCAGCCGCTCGTACAGCCTCTGGGTGTACCAGTGGGGGCTCGCGTGCTGTGCGATCGAGATGGGTGCGGCCTTTGCGTCGCCCCGCTACGACGTGATGCGCCTCGGTGTGATCCCGCTGCCGGCCAGCCCGCGTCAGGCCGACTTCGTCTGCGTCTCCGGCACGGTGACCGACAAGATGGCCCCGGCCGTCAAGCGTCTCTGGGAGCAGATGCCCGAACCGAAGTACGCGATCTCGATGGGCTCGTGCGCCAACTGCGGCGGCCCGTACTGGGACAGCTACAGCGTCACCAAGGGCATCGACCAGATCATCCCGATCGACGTCTACGTGCCCGGCTGCCCGCCGCGGCCCGAAGCACTCCTCGAAGGCATCGTGCTGCTCCAGCAGCGGATCAAGAACGAGGACATGCAGGCCAAGTGGAAGGGCGACGAATTCCAGACCCTCCAGGCCAAGCGCGCCGCCGAGCGTGGCGAACTGAGCGCCGGCGAGCCCACGGGCCAGACCACGCACGACATCTCGACCGATCCGCAGCCGATCCCCGAGCGCGACCGGCCCGAGCCGATCGTCGTGGGCGGTGGACCCATTGAGTGACACGACCGCAACCACCGAGGAGGCGCCGCTGGCGCTGCCCGGAGACGGAGTGCGCGAAGCCGTCGTCGACGACCTCCGCAACCGCATCGGCGACGCGCTGATCGACTCGCTCATCGTCCCGAACGACGACCTCACCGTGCGCGTCTCCACCGAGTCGTGGGCGGCCACCGGTGCTGCGCTCAAGGCGGCCGGGTTCACGTTCTTCTCGTGGCTGTCGGCCATCGACTGGATGCCGTCGCCCTACGGCAAGAGCGAAGACGACCCGACCGTCGAGAAGGAACCGATCGACATGACGATCAAGCAGGGCGTCTGCGGTGGCGACACCCGCTTCCAGGTCCTGGCTCGCCTCACCGATCTGAACCGCCACATCGGCATCACGATCAAGGCTGATGTCGACGACGACACGCCGGTCGTCGACTCGTGGACGGGATCGTTCGCCGGCGCCAACTGGCACGAGCGCGAGTGCCACGAGATGTTCGGCATCGGGTTCAACAACCATCCCGACCTGCGCAACATGTACTTGCCGACGGACTTCGAGGGCCATCCGCTGCGCAAGGACTTCCCGCTGCTCGCCCGCATGGTGAAGCCGTGGCCCGGCATCGTCGACGTCGAACCGATGCCCGAGAAGGCCGAGGAGATCACCGACGCTCCGCTCCCGGTCACCGACGCCGACGGCAACATCGATGCCGACGCCACCGAGGAACTCACCGGCGAGCCGCCGGTCGATCCCGACTTCACCATGGCCGATGCGGCTGCCACCGGCGAGGAGGCAACCGCCGTGGGCGAGGTCGACAAGGCCGCCGACAGCGACAGCGACGCCGAGAACGCCGACGCTGCGACCGCCGAGGAATCGGCTGCCGACGAAGCGCCTGCCGACGAGACGAAGGGTGACGAGTCATGACGATGATGTCCGACCGGCAGCAACTGAGCTACATCGCCTCCCAGGCGGCCGATGCGCGCCTGAACGTGGAACTCGAGACCGAGGGCATGACCCTCAACATCGGCCCGCAGCACCCCGCCACACACGGCACGTTGCGGATCATCGCCCGCCTCGACGGCGAGCAGGTCATCTGGGCCGAACCGTCGGCCGGGTACATGCACCGCGGGTACGAGAAGCTCACCGAGGTCCGCACGTTCCCGCAGGTCACCACCCTGATCAACCGGATCGATTGGCTCGGCAGCTTCGCCAACGAGGTCCCGTTCATCCTCGCCGCGGAGAAGTTGATGGACATCGAGGCGCCACCGCGCGCCCAGGTGATCCGCACGATCCTGTTCGAGCTGAGCCGCATCGCGAACGTGTCGCTGTTCCTCGGCGACCTCGGTGTGCAGATGGGCGCCGTCACCCCGGTGTTCCTCGCCTTCCGCGACCGTGAGTACGTGCTCAACCTGATCGAGAGCGCGACCGGCGGTCGGTTCCACCCGAACTTCGATCGCATCGGCGGCCTCAAGGACGACCTGCCCAAGGGCTGGATCGACGAGACCAAGCAGGTCATGAAGAAGCTGATCGGCTTCTGTGACGAGAACGAGTCGCTGCTGTTCGGTAACGAGATCTTCCAGAGCCGCATGCGCGGCATCGGGGTGATCCCCGCGGAGATCGCCAAGGAGTACGGCCTGTCGGGTGCCAACCTGCGCGCCAGCGGCGTCGACTACGACCTGCGTCGAGATCAGGACATCGCACTGTCCTACGACCTGTGCGACTGGAAGGTCTGGACGCATCCCGACGGTGACTCGTGGGCACGCTGCTGGGTCCGCCTGCAGGAGACGCGCGAGTCCTGCAAGATCGTGTTGCAGCTGCTCGACCAGATCCCGGCCGGCCCCGTGATGACCAAGGTCCCGCGCATCATCAAGGTGCCCGAGGGCGAGGCCTACGTCTCCACGGAGAACCCGCTCGGCGAGATGGGCTACTACGTCATCTCGAAGGGTGACCTCGGCCCGTTCCGCGTCAAGATCCGCTCGGCGAGCTTCAGCAACATGTCGATCGCGTCGTGGGTGCTCAAGGGCGTCTACGTGCCCGACATCGTCACGATCCTCTCCAGCCTCTACTTCATCCTGGGTGACATCGACCGATGATCAACACGCTCGCTGTGGAGATCCCGTACTGGGGTCAGTCGATCTTCCGTGTCGTCGGTGGACTCGTGGCCGTGCTGCTGCCCGCGGGCGGCATCGTCTACCTGTTGCTGTTCAAGATGATGTCGTTCATGCAGAGTCGCCTCGGGCCGATGGAAGCCGGGCCGTACGGCTCGATGCAGCTCCTGGCCGAAGTGGGCAAGTGGCTCCAGAAGGAGGACATCCAGCCCGACAACGCCGACAAGACCATCTTCAAGATGGCGCCGGTCGTGGTGCTGTTGTCCACGTTCCTGCTGATCGTGGTGGTGCCGTTCGGGCCCGACGCCTTCTTCACCGATCTCGATGCGGGCGTGTTCTACTTCCTCGCCGTCGGCTCGGTCAGCGTGCTCGGCATCCTGATGGCCGGCTGGTCGAGCGCCAACAAGTACTCGTTGCTCGGTGGCCTGCGAGCCGCCGGTCAGCTGATCGCCTACGAACTCCCGATGGTGCTCGCCACGCTCGGTGTGGTCATCCAGGCCGGTTCGATGAACCTGCAGACCATCGTGGTCGCGCAGAACACCGGCGAGATCTTCGGATGGGGCGGCCTCGGCAACCCGTTCATCCTCACTCAGGGCGTCGGCTTCCTGATCTTCATGATCGCCGTGCAGGCCGAGCTGACCCAGCCGCCGTTCGACATGCCGATCGCCGAATCCGAACTCGTGTCGGGCTACATGACCGAGTACTCCGGCTTCCGTTTCCTGATGTTCTTCATCGCCGAGTTCGCCACCGCCGGTGTGTTTGCTTTCATCGCGTCGGTGATGTTCCTCGGCGGTTGGGGCGTTCCGTTCGACTGGTTCGGCTGGAGCAACATCGACGACGTCGACTGGTGGATGAACATCGTCGGCCCGCTCATCCTCACCACGAAGATGTTCGGCCTCGTGCTGGTCATCATGTGGGTCCGCTTCAGTTCGCCCCGCTTCCGCGAAGATCAACTCCAGACCTTCGCCTGGAAGTTCCTCATCCCGCTCTCGCTCGCCAACATCGCCGTCACGGCGATCCTCAAGGTGGTTTTCTGATGCCCAAGATTCCCGGAATGATCAAGGGCCTCGGTATCACGATGGGCACGCTCGGGCGGACCCTGAAGGATGGTGCCGACACCACGCAGTATCCGCACGAGAAGGAGACACCACCCGTTCGTGCGCGCGGCGTGATCGCACTCCACGAGGACAACTGCACCGCGTGCATGCTGTGCTCGCGCAGCTGCCCCGACTGGTGCATCTACATCGAGGGTCACAAGCAACTCGCACCGCCGCGGCGTGCCGGTGGCAAGCCGCGTCAGGTGAACCACCTCGACCGCTTCGACATCGACTACGCCCTGTGCATGTACTGCGGCATCTGCGTCGAGGTCTGCCCGTTCGACGCGCTGTTCTGGAGCCCCGAGTACGAGTACTCCGAGCCGAAGATCGCCGACCTGTTGCACGACAAGTCGAAGCTCGGCGAGTGGATGGAGACGGTGCCCGAGGCTCCCGAACTCGAAGTGGGAGCGGGCAAGTGACCCGGGACTCGTACAACGAGCGTCCCTGTGGGTGTCCGAACCCGGGAGGGACGCTGGGCGATCGGTGTCAGACACCGATCGCGACGCGTCAGTGTCCGGCATCGGGAGGGACGCTGTGACCGCGGTGTCTCTGCTCGCTCAGTCGGTGTCCGACGGGAACGTCAACGTCGCGCAGAACGTCGGCTTCGGTTTGATCGCTGCGGTGATGATCTTCTCGGCGCTGTGCGTGGTGACCACGAAGAACGTGGTGCACGCTGCGCTCTGGCTCGTGATCGTCCTCGGCGGCGTGGCCGCTCAGTACATCCTCGCTGCGGCCGAGTTCGTGGCCGTGTCGCAGGTGATGGTCTACATCGGTGCCGTGATGGTGCTGTTCCTGTTCGGCATCATGCTCACCCGCGCCCAGATCGGCGCCGAGGACGGCCTGAACAACCAGGGCTGGCAGGTCGGCATCCCGGTCGGTGTCGTGCTGTTCGGTCTGCTCTCCTACGTCGTGCTCGACGCGTTCGGCGCCGACACGCTCGCCGAGGCGCCGCTCACCGGCGCCAACAACGAGGCCACCGTCGACATCGCCGACCGAGTGCTGTTCCAGTACCTCGCCCCGTTCTTCGGCATGACCTTCGTGCTGCTCGCCGCCGCCATCGGCGCCATCGTCCTGGCCCGGAAAGACTGATCGCTGATGCTCGCCGCCAACTTCTTGCTGCT
>JBBSOH010000066.1:0-16369 GCA_038259945.1 Acidimicrobiales bacterium | reverse complement strand
GGCGAGTTCGTGTCGTTCGAGAACGTGTCGTCGAACCCGAAGCCCGCCGGAGGCAGCGTGCCGTTCACGATCGGCGGCCACTCGGCGGCCGCGGCCAAGCGTGCGGGACGACTCGGCGACGGGTTCTTCCCCGGCAAGGGGTCGATCGGTGAACTGACCGAGATGATCGACATCGTGCGCCAGACCGCTGCTGAACACGACCGCGACGCCGACGCGATCGAGATCACCGCTGCGCACCCCGGACTGTTCGGCGACGACCCCGTCGGCGCCGCCGAGGAGTTGCGGGCGATCGGCGTGAGCCGCACGATCGCACCGGCCTTCATGCTGCTCGGCTCCGAAGGTGTCGAAGCCAAGGCCGCCCAACTCGCCGAGAAGATCATCGCCCCCATCGCCCACATCTGACCGCGGACCTCTGTTGTTCCTTCCGGGAGCGAACAACAGAGGTCGTCAGGCGAGGTTGATCGTGCGTGTGACGCGGCCGGCGCGGGGATGGCGGACGTCCACGACGACCTCGGTGCCCATCCCGCCGCGGACCGTCCACGACACGAGTGTGCGATCGGGCGTGCCGTCGTTGCCGTTCTCGAAGCGGAGTGCCACCCGACCTTCGAGTTGACCCGCCCGTCGGCGTGCCGGTCCGTCGAGGAACTCGATGTCGTCGCTCTGCAACTCGACGGTGAGCGGTGACACGAGTGACTCCTTGCGAGCCAGTGACGACACGTCGGTGGGCAGCCACCCGGTGTTCGCCACGCCGACGTCGACCCGCCACGTCGCTCCACCGATGCGCGTCGTCTCGACGTGAGCGATCTCGAGGTGCGGCGAGCAGAGCGCCTGGTGGACAGCGAATTCGGCGTGCGGCGCGACTTCCGCGCGTAGGTGTTCGCCCGTCGGGTTCGTCCACGTGATCAAGCTGTTCCACCCGCCGATCTCGACCGTGCCGAGTTGCGGATGATCGAACGAAGTCCAGTCGACGTGCCCGTCAGGTTGGTGCTCGTCGCACCAGCGCAGCACGGCGAGTGCCTGCTCGTCGGTCGGACCGGTGTACCAGAAGTGCGTCGACTGCTTCTCGCCGGTCGCGGCGTGGACGATGTCCCAGAACTCGGTGGTCCAACTGAACACGCCGAGGTGCTCGTACGCCCAGTCGTCGCTCGCTCCGCTCATCGTTTCGCTCTGGTCCCATGTGAAGTCCTCGTAGACCGAGTGCGACGGGTAGCCGGTCAGCGCCGTACCTCGCTCGCCGATCTGCTTCCACACCCAGACGTCGCGCGGTGCCAGCTTCGCGTCGCCACGGGTCGATGACGGTCGCAGCAACACCCCGCCACTCGTGTGGTACGCGTTGAACCCGCAGATGTTGGGGCGCGCGACCATGGCCCGCACGAGTGCCTCGATCTCGGGTTCGCTGAGCGGGTGATCACCCGCGCCGGGCACCGTCGTGGACCAACCGGCCGGGTAGTTGCGGTTCAGGTCGAGCCCCTGAACGGCGCGCGGGGTGGGCACGGTGAAGCCGTCGTGGTCGACGATCCGGCCCTCATCCAGCAGGCGGTACGTCGGTGTTCCGGGAGCAAGGCCTTCGGCGGCGACCGGAATCATCAGCCGTTCGTCGTCGGGGTGCGGCGTCCACGCCCCGGCCGGGTCGGCGATGCGCATCTGGAGGATCCGTCCGTTGCCGTCGACGTCCTCCACGTGCAGGCCGGGCCACTCGTGGCCGTCGGTCCACGGCCAGGAGCGTGTGCTGGACCGGCGAAAGCGTGGCGAATCGGCGAGCACCCATTCGGCTCCATCGGGGTTGACCCGTGGGACGATGTAGAAGGTGCGCGTCTGCAACGCACGCGTGACCGTGTCATCGCTGTCGAAGCCGTCGACCAGTCGCTGGATCAGGTGGCAGGCGGCCACCGTGGCGGTCAGCTCGACGGCGTGGATGCTGGCGTCGATCCACATCGCCGGCTTGGTGTCATGGGCTCCCGTGGTGGAGTCGGTGATCGTGACGATCCGCAGGTCGCGACCTTCGTGCGACGAGCCGTACGTGTCGATCGAGACGAGGTCGGGGTGGGCGGCGACCACGTCGTCGAGCCACGCGTGCAACTCGTCGTACCGAAGGAACCGATCGAATCCGTACTCCATGGCCGCACCGTATCCGCGCCCGTGCCGGCGCCGTCCGGCCACGTTCTCGACCGACCGGCCGCTCCGACCCAGCTCGTGCTTCCGGGTCTCCCAGGACGCGGTTCCTCCGACGTCAGAGACCCAGAAGCCCGACGAGCGGACTCGGGCGCAACAGAGGGGGAGGTTCGGAGGGTGAATCCGCCAGGCCAGCCGTGGCTTCCCGACGGTCCGATTCCGCACACCGTCACCTGGACGCTTCCCGGGTACGTTGCTCCGGGTGTGGCGCATCCCGGATCCGGTGGTCGTGAATGACCTCATCCCCTCGCGCCGGGTCACTTCTCGTCGGGTGACGCCGTGACGTCTGCGATCGTCGTCGGCAGCGGGCCGAACGGGCTGGCTGCCGCAGCACGCCTGGCTCGCGCCGGGCTCGACGTGACCGTGCTCGAAGCGGCCGACTCGATCGGTGGCGGCACACGCAGTTCGGAGATGATCGTGCCCGGCCTCGTGCACGACCACTGCTCGGCGTTCCACCCGATCGCTGCGGCGTCACCGTGCTTCGCCGACCTCGACCTCGTCGGGAGCGGCGGTGTGCGCTGGCTCCAGCCCGAAGTCGACTGCGCCCACCCGCTCGACGACGGTTCGGCGGGCGCGCTGTACAAGTCGATCGGTCGGACCGCAGAGCAACTCGGTCGCGACGGCGGTCGTTGGTATCGGTATTTCGAGTACGTCTCCGAACACTTCGACGACGTGTTCGCCGACGTGTCGCAACCGGTGCTGCATGTCCCGCGTCATCCGCTGTCGTTGATGTTGTTCGGCTCCAGCGCTCTGTTGCCTGCCACGACCACGGCCAAGCTGTTGGCGACACCACAGGCGAAGGCGCTCTGGGCCGGAGTGGCCACTCATGCTCTCGCGCCACTCAACCGCCCTCTCACCAGCGCCGTCGGCACGATGCTGATCGCCTCCGCCCACGCTCGGGGGTGGGTCGTGGCCGAGGGTGGGTCGGGGACGATCGCGAGCGCTCTCGCCGCCGACATCCAACGACACGGCGGCCGGATCGAGACGGGCGTCCGGGTCACGTCGGTGGATGATCTCCCAGCGAGCGACGTCCTGATGCTCGACGTCTCACCGTCGATCGCCGCCGACATCCTCGGTGACCGACTTCCCGCTCGTGTCGCCCGCGCCTACCGCCGGTTCCGTCACGGCCCGGGAGCATTCAAGGTCGACTTCGCGATCGAGGGCGACGTTCCCTGGACCGCCGAGTCACCTCGGGCCGCCGGCACCGTCCACCTCGGCGGCGACATCGACGAGGTCGTGGCCTCCGAGGCGTCGATCTCACGAGGCGACATGCCGAGCCGACCGTTCGTGCTCGTCGGCCAGCAGTACCTGGCCGATCCGGGCCGGTCGGTCGGCAGCATCAACCCGCTGTGGACCTATGCACACGTGCCGAACGGATACGCGGGCGACGCCACCGAGGCGATCATCGCGCAGATCGAGCGGTTCGCTCCCGGGTTCCGCGACCGGATCGTCGGCACCGCTGTGCGTTCCACCACGGAGATGTCGGTGTACAACCCGAACTACGTCGGCGGCGACATCATCGGCGGAGCCACGTCGGTCCGACAGTTGGTCTTCCGACCTCGGGTCGCTCTCGACCCGTATTCCTGCGGGATCCCCGGTATCTACCTCTGCTCGGCCTCCACGCCACCGGGCGCAGGCGCACACGGCATGTGCGGCTCGAACGCCGCCGACCGCGCACTGAAGGAACTCAGCTCGTGACGATGCGCGGACCACATCGAGGAATCGAACCCGTCGAGAGAGGAATCCCGCAATGAACGAAGAACCGAGCCACGCACCCGAATCCAGCAGGAGCCACGACGGACTCGCCGCTGTGGCGGTGGTCCTGCTCGCAGCCACCCTGATCGCGATCCTGGTCAGCCAGATCGTGTAGTCGTCGGCGGACCCGTCCGGGTTGCGATGCCCCGATCGTGCGAGTCGCTCGACAAGCGCCACGTGTCCGTCGCCTCGTGCTTCTGGGTCTGCCACGGCGCGATGTCCCCGACAACGCGGTTTCCGCGACCTCAGAGACCCAAAAGCCCGACACCCCGACACGACAGGCCGAGGACCGCAACCCACGCTGACCCAGCCGGATCAGCCCATGTCTCCGACCAGGTCAGCCCTTGGCGCGGCCGGTGTAGCCGAAGAGGGCTCCGGCGACCTTGCGGATCTGGATCTCGTCGGACCCTTCGGTGATCCGGTAGCGACGGTGGTGGCGGTAGATGTGCTCGAACGGCATGGCCCGGTTGTAGCCCTGGCCGCCGCAGGTCTGCATCGCCTGATCGGCTGCGTTACAGCAGAAGCGGTTGGCTCGGTAGTTGCACATGGCGACCTTGTCGGTGATCTCCATGTGGTCGATGCCCTCGTCGAGCTGCCAGGCGGTCTTGTGGATCAGCGCTCGCAACATCTCGCCTTCGGCTGCCAGATCGGCCAGCGGGAACTGGATCGCCTGGTTGGTCGACAGCCGCTTGCCGAACGTGGTGCGCTGGTTCGCGTAGTCCACGGCGAGGTCGATGCAGTGCAGCCCGGCACCGAGCGACGACGCGGCCTGACGGATGCGGTTCTCGTGGACGAACAGCTGGGCGGTCTGCAGGCCGAGCCCTTCCTCGCCGAGGATGTCCTCGTCGCGAACGCGCACTTCGTCGAGCTTCACGTGGGCGTGGTCGGTCGGCATGTTGAACGTCCACATGAACTCCTCGATCCCGAAACCGGGCGCATCGGTGGGCGTGATGAAGCAGGTGATGCCTCGGCCGTCGCCCGGCTCGCCGGACGTGCGGGCGAAGATGTAATCGTGTGTGGCGTGGTGGAGGCCGGTGTTCCAGTACTTCTCGCCGCTGATCACCCACTCGTCGCCGTCGCGCACAGCGGTGGTCTCCATCCACGTGGCATCGGAACCGTGCAGTGGTTCGGTCAAACCGAAGCCGATCCGGGCGGTCCCGGCGAGCATCTTCGGGATCCACTCTGCCTTCTGGGCTTCGGACCCGTACTTCTCCATCATCAGCACGGTCACGAGGTTGCCGACGATCGAGCTCTCGTTCTGCAGGTCGTTGTGCAGACCCAACCCTTTGCGGGCCAGGTGCTCGCGGATGATCGCCATCTCCAGGTTCCCGGCGTCGTGGCCACCGAAGCGCTCGGGGAGTTGATGCCGGTAGAAACCGGCCTCGTCGGCTGCGATCCGCATCCGACGTAGCAGACCCTCCCACTCGGCGTTGGGCAGACCGTCGCGATCCCAGTCGGTTCTGGCGTCCTCACGACGGTGATCGAAGAAGCGGATGTTGTCGTCCTCGTTCTCGATCGGCTTGATCGTCGACTCGATGAAGTCGTCGAGCTGTTCGAGGAAGCTCTGAATCGGTTCGGGAATGGCGAAGTCCATCCGACGAACGTAGTGAGGTGCCACCGGCAACCTCCGACCGGGCAGCTGGCTGATGGCGTCGGTTCGAGCACGAAAGTCCGGTCCGGCGACGCACTCACGGGTCGGCCGCCCTGCGTCTCGGACAATCGTCAGTGCGATGAAGGTCTACGCAGTCGACGCTGCCGCCGGTTCCTTCTCGAGCTTGCCGTCGCTCGTGACCGTGATCTCCTTCTCCAGCAGGTCGGCGCGGCCGACCAGCGTTGCGAACGGCGCGTCCGCGGCGTCGCGCCCGTAGCCGATACGCACCAACGCATTGGACTGCGCCATGCCCGTCGGGTCGAAGAGGTACCAGTCGGTGCCGACGTACGCCTCGAAGAAGCCGTGGAAGTCCTGCGGGTCGACACCGATGCCGTACCCCGACACGTAGCGTGCCGGCACGCCGATCGCCCGACACAGCGTGATCGCGACGTGCGCGAAATCGCGGCACACGCCGGCGCGCTGGAGCAGAACGTCGGTGGCGCCGCTCGAACCGTCGGTCGACCCCGACTCGTAGACGAGGTTGTCGTGGACCCAGTCGCTGATCGCCTTCACGCGGTCGTAGCCGGCGGGCGTGTCACCGAAGAGTCGGAACGCGAAGTTGCCGACGCGGTCGGACTCGCAGTACCGGCTCGGATTCAGGTATGGCAGCACCTCAGCCGGAACTTCGTCGAACGGCACCTCGTCGAGACTGTCCGGACGATCCGTCTGCGCCGAGACCGTGACCGACGCCGTGTACGACAGGTCGAGCTCGCCGGGGTCGACGGTCAGACGGAGGAGTTGATGTGTCCCCGTTCCGTACGGGACCATCGTCCACTCTGCTTCGTCGCCCAGATCGATGGTCTCCTTCGTGACCGTCTGGTGGTCGGTGCGAGCCGCCACGATCGAGAATGCGAACGACGCGCGTGCGGTGACCTCGTAACGAAGTCGCGAGGTGATCAGGATCTCGTTCATTCCGAGCGCTCCGTTCCGACGAGGTGGCCCCACGGTGTGGGGAGTCGGTCGAGTGCGGCGCGGAGGTGGTCGTGCCATGCGGCGTGGACGGCGTCCATGTCGTCGTGGGTGAAGCGTTGCATCGTGAAGTCTTCCTGGTCTCTGGGTTGGACGCCGATGTCGATGGGGAAGTCGACGTCGGTCGCGCTGGCGGCCGTGGCATCGAATGCAAGATACGCCAACGAGATGGCGTGTTCGAGCGTGGACTCGGCATGCAGGAGGCGGTCGAGGATCGGCTTGCCGTACGACGACCGACCGATCACGAAGTACGGAGCGTCGTCGGTCGCCTCGACCCAGTTTCCCTCCGGATAGACGTGCATCAGCACTGGGTCGGCGTCTCCGGCGAACCGACCGGCGAGGATCGCATGCGAGTCGAAGGTCAACCCGCCTTCGGAGAGGGAGGGCTCGTCCTCCGCACGCACCGAGCGGAGTTCGTCGCCGTACGCGCTCGCGAACTCGTGGAAGCGGTCGAACTCCATGTCCGACGACAGGCGGTCCTCCATCCGAGCGACCACCTTGTCGCGCACGGAGCGAAGCCCCGAGGTCATCACGACCGCCTCGCTGCGGCCGTCGGTCAGCGTCGACAACTTCGACTTGCGAGAGGTCTCGCTGCCCGTGACGACACGCGTGTCCGACAGCACCACGAGGCCGGCGTCCACTCGGATTCCGATGCAGAAAGTCATGTCCTGTGCTCCCCTGCGCGATCTTGCGTTCCGGATCCGACTCGATCGCCCACGCGCGATCGCATCGATCGGTCAGTGTGGCCGCCCGCAACCGCAACATCCCCGAGGATCAGGGCGCCGTGGGTCACATCCGAATTGACATTCGTCGCTCACCTCTCGCTTCCCGGTTGCCACCGACGGCATCCGGTCGGTAGCCGAACCCATTGCATGCGGGGACGCCGATCCGTACCCTTCCGGCGATGTCGGGGACCCAGCAGCGCTCCGATCCACTGCTCATCCGTCCGCACATCGCCGAGCGGGCGGTGTACGTGGCGTTCGCCGCGCTGATCGACATCGGGGCGGTCACCGTCCTCTTCGTTGCCGACGTCGGTGGCAGCCTGGCTGCGATCATCCCGACGATGCTCGTTCCGGTGCTCGTCACGGTGATCACGGTCGGCAACGTTCGAGCCCGCGTGATCGCCTCCGGCGACGAGTTGCGAATTCGCAATGCCTTTCGCAACCATCAGATCCATCGGTCACGGATCGTCCGTTTCGAGATGGGGAGCGACTCGGACGGCGAGGTGGTGAAGGTGCGCTACGACGACGACCGGCAACTTCGTATGGGTCCGACCCAGGCCGCCCGCTCGGCGACACGGCGACGTCACCTCGATGCGTTGCGCAATTGGCTCGTCAGCTGACAGCGCCGGGGAGCTTCGAGCGATCCAGGTCCTGCGCGCACGGGAACGCGCTGCGCAGGTACCACGGTGCCGAGAAGTGCCGCCACTGCTCCTGCGGCTGTGCCAGTCGGTCGGCGATGGCGTAGAGGGCGGCGGTGTTGAAACCGAGGCCGCAGTGGCTCCCGAACACACGGATGTTCTCGGTGCGATCGCTTCGGCGGATCAAGCAGGCCTTCCAGTTCACCACGCCGTCGGTCCGTGAGTAGATCGATGTCGCCGGAACCGTCAGCAGGGGGCGATCGGCCTCGCGATCGGTGCTGCGGAACCCTTTCGCGTGGTACTTGCTCAACGAGTCCCAGATGCGCGACGCAGACGACGTGTCGTTCTCGACCATCTGGATCGGGCTGCCGAGCGTGATCACCTGACGGACGAGATCGGGCCG
Source organism: Acidimicrobiales bacterium (assembly GCA_038259945.1). GTDB lineage: Bacteria > Actinomycetota > Acidimicrobiia > Acidimicrobiales > Ilumatobacteraceae > Ilumatobacter_A. The sequence goes on along the minus strand of JBBSOH010000066.1, from coordinate 8,059 downwards.
GGCCCTGGCCAACTCGCGGGCGTAGATCCCACCCAGGCTCCAGCCGATCACCGAGACCCGCTCGCCCTTTCGATCGTGAGCCTGTTCGAGTCGCTCGAAGATGCCGTCGAGGACGCGTTGCGTCGGACCCACGTTCACTCCGAGCCCCCACCCGTAGGTGCGGTAGTCGAGATCACGCAGGAGCTTGCGCAACGGTTGGGTCGAACGATCACCGGTGGTGAAGCCGGGGAAGACGAGGACGGGGTGGCCGTCCCCCTTCGGAAGTCGACGCAGAGCGGGCAGCATCGCCGACATCTGCGCCCGTTCGCCCACGGCCCGGTATTCCAGTGCAGCCATCCATGCCGGAGGCGCCGAGATGTTCTCGTTCGTCATGAGGCCCTCATCCGGAAGATGAACGTACTGCGTGCATCGAGGTCGCGAAGCGTCCAGCCGTCACTTCTTCGCTGCGGCCTTCCTCGCCGCGGTCTTCTTCGCCGCGGTCTTCTTCGCGGCCGACTTCCGCCCGACCGTCTTCTTCGCTGCGGTCTTCTTCGCTGCGGTCTTCTTCGCAGCCGACTTCCGCCCGACCGTCTTCTTCGCTGCGGTCTTCTTCGCTGCGGTCTTCTTCGCTGCGGTCTTCTTCGCTGCGGTCTTCTTCGCCGCTGTCTTCTTGCGCACGGGGATCGATTGCGCGCCGGTCACGGCGCGCTTCTGCGCGATGCGCTCGGCGACCTCGGGGCTGCTCGGAGGAACTGCCTCGATGCCGAGGCCGCCACGTCGCATCGGCGGCGGCAGAGGCGGCTCGGCCCATTCGGCTCCGGTCGCTTCGAAAAGGCGTGCGATCTCATCGACGTGCAGGTCGACGAGATCCCAGAGGTCGGGAACGAGTTCACGATCCGAGATCAGCCCGATGTCGAGGCGGTCCTCGTAGCTGTGCACCGTGATGTTCAGCCCGACCCCGTCCGAGATCGTCGATACCGGGATGTACGCGTCCAGCTTCGCCCCTGCGAAGTACAGCGGCTCGCGAGGGCCCGGTACGTTCGAGATCACGACGTTGATGGGTGAGTTCATCCGGTCGGCGAGCTTCAGGCGACCCACCAGGCGAATGGCAGACGCAGCGATGACGGGCGACGTCATCTGGGTTGCCTGCATCATCGTGTCGGCGGGGAGGAGGTCGAGTTGGCGCTTGGCCTGCTTCATCGCTTCCCGACAGAGCGCCACACGCTCGACAGGATCGGCGCAGTTGGTCGGGAGTTCGGCGACGATCGCCGACACCCGGTTCGTCCAGACGTCCTCCTCGTCCCCGGTCCGGATCGACACGGGAACCATCGCCCGCAGCGGTTCGTCCGTCAACATGTCGTGACGGATGAGGTACTCGCGCAGCGCACCCGAGCACATCGCCATCACGACGTCGTTGATGGTGCCTCCGGTCGCATCCTTGAGCGCCTTCACGTTCGAGAGCGACACCGACCGCATGGCGAAGCGACGGTTCGGGGTGACGGACGCATTCCACGGAGTCTTCGGCGCAGGACTGAGCGGGATGCTCACGCTCGACTCGTTGTCACTCGCTTGATCCTTGCCACTCGACGCCGTCACCAGTGACTTGATTGCGTCGCGTGCTTGACTCGCAGCACTGCCCACACTGTCGATGCCGGCCGCGTCGGCCAGCTGACGCACGATCCGGAGTTGCAGGCGAGCAGCCTTCACCGGATTCGTGGCGAGGTGTCGGACGGTCTGTTTCAGCAGGTCCCGGTCCTTGGGAATCTCCTCGCCCTTCCACTCGACCGGCTGGAGCAGCCACTCGGAGTCGGGGGCCGGATCGGTCATCATCTTCAGCATGATCACGCCCGCCGCTCCGTCGATGGTGGCGTGATGTGTCTTGGACAACATCGCCCACCGACCATCGGCGAGCCCTTCGATGACGTAGACCTCCCACAGCGGCCGACGACGGTCCATGTGGCGACCGACGATCCGGGCGACCTGCTCGCCGAGTTGATCTGCCGCTCCGGGCGGGGCGAGTCCGATGTGGCGGACGTGGTAGTCGAGATCGAAGTCGGGGTCGTCGATCCAATAGGGATGATCGAGCCCGAATGGCACGTCGACGAGGCGCCTCCGCAGTGGTTCGAGGTTGCCGACCATCACGCCGAACCGTTCGTAGACGTGCTCGAACGGCTCGAAGTCGTCGGACGGTCGCTCGTAGATCGACAGCCCGTTCACGTGGCCATACGTGTTCGGCGTCTCCATGTACAGGAAGCTCGCATCGAGCCCCGACAGCTGTTTCATGATGATCTCCTTCCCCACGGCCACGAAGTGTGACCGAGGTCATCATGCCTCATTCCATGTTCGAGGTGCGAATGCACATCGCACAACCATCGACGTGAGCCGGGCCCCGTTCTGGAACGGGGCGATCCTCACGTGCATCCCGGCGCAACGTTCCACGTGAGTGAAACCCCGCGCTGCAAGGGGACGATCCTCATGTGCAGCGCCGACCGTGGTCGACGCTGGGTGATCGACCCGGCCCGACCCGGCCCGACCCGACCCTGCCCGGCCTCAGGTCGCGAGTCCTGTCGACGTCAGAGCAGGGTGACGAGGCCGGTGTCCCCGTTGACCTCGATCTGGGCGCCGTCGGGGATCGAGCGGGTCGCGCCCACTGCGCTGACCACGCACGGGATCCCGAGTTCGCGGCTCACGATCACGGCGTGGCTCATCGTGGCGCCCACGTCGACCACCACGGCCTCCGCAGCGAGGAAGAGCGGTGTCCACGACGGGTCGGTGATCGGCGCGATCAACACGTCGCCCGGGCCGAGGTCGCCGGGTTCTCCCGGATCGAGCACCACCCGAGCGCGCCCGCGCGCCACCCCCGGGCAACCGGCGATGCCCTGCATCGTGTCGCCCGATTTCAACGCCGCGCCGACGGAAGCACGCGCCTCCCACGTTTCCATCCCGGGCACGGTCCCGTCGACGATGAACGGAGGAATCAGGCTCGACAGTCGGCCGTGCAGTTCCGCGCGCTCCTCGATCAGGTCGCCGAACGGGGCAGGGTCGTCGAGGTAGCGGGTGAACTCCTCGACGTTGAGCAGGCAACTCTTCCAGCGTTCGTCGACCCCGCCGTTCGCGGCTGTCCGCAGGTGCATCGCGTTCTGCGCTCGTCGCACGGCATGGATCGCCTTGATCACCGTGGTCTTGGAGCGCTCGCGGGCCTGGGAGAACAACACGGTCGCCCTGTATGCCTTGTCGAACTGGAACCGGTCGATTCGGTTGAGTTGGCCACGCACCTCGGCGAGCGCGTCGTCGCGCACTTGGGCGAGTCGGGTGGCCTGCGTGCCGGGCGCATGGGTCTCGGAGGCGGGTCGCATCGCATCGATGGCTGCGGTGGCCATCGCCGGTCTGAAGTTCCACGGGTCGGAGCCGATGTCCCACTCGTTCGGTCCGCGGGTGCCGAAGTCGGCGAGGAATCGTTCGAAGCCCGTCACGTACTCGGGGGTCTCGGGATCGAGGCGCGACAGCTTCCACATCGCCGCCGACGGGGCGGCCGACTCAATGTCGCCGATGCCGCCGAGGATCGACACGAGCAGGTCGGGCTTGCCCGCCTTGACGACGAGGTCGATCATCGCTCCCGACACCAGCGCATTGGAGAAGGTGTTGTCGATGTGACGCGAGAACAGCGCTTCGAAGAACGGACGGAAGGACAAGCAGTACGCCATGAGTTCGTCGTTCGACGCGTCGTCGCCGGGGTAGCGGTCGATGAACCGGTCGACCTTCACCTTGTCCTGCTCCATCGCCGGCAGTTCCTTCGTCGACAGCAAGCGCAGCAACGTCTTGCCGAGCATCAGGGTGGTCTTGAAGTTCTTGTCGCCGTCGCGCTGCGCGTACGCCGGGGCATCGGACTCGCCGAAGAACATCGTGTCGATGTTCTCGACCTTTCCGCCCGGGGCGCGCACACCGAGGATGCGGACGTAGCTGGCGTTGATGTAGCAGTAGCCGCCGAACACGCTGAGGATGATCATGTCCTCGTCGTCGGGGAAGTCACCGTCGGCGACCAGACCCATCTTCACGAATGCCTGACGCCATCCGTCCTCGGCCGCTTTGCCGATCAGGTCCCACGTGAAGGGCAACACCACTTCGGGGAACACCTCGCCGACGTTGCCACGCGTGTAGAGCGGCCACTTGCGACTCGGCGCGTTGTCGGTCTCCCAGATCTTCTCGAACGTGGAGGTCATGTCAGCCCTTCTTCCAGTCGTGCGGGAACTTCGTGCCGACGAGCGCGCCTTCGACCAGACGGCGCGGCGCATTCGACAGCAGGTGGTACACGCCGTAGCGCTTCGGGAGGCGGACGAACCGCTTCTCCTGCAGGACGGCGTCGACGGTGGCGTCGGCGATCTGCTCGGAGCTGAGCTTGGGGAGGAAGCCGAGGCGCTTGAAGCGCTTCAGTCCCACGGCAGCGAACGGGCGGTGATCGTTCTCGAGTCGCTCCCACATCTCGGTCTCGACCGGGCCGGGGCTGACCACGGTCAGATCGACGCCGGTGCCCTTGATCTCCAGACGCAGCGTCTCGGTGAAGTTGGTGATGCCGGCCTTCGTCCCCGAGTAGGCGGCGAGACCGGGAAACGGGATCGCGCCGGCGACGGACGACATCTGGACGATGTGTCCACTCCCCCGCTCCAACATGTGCGGCAGAACGTCACGGGTCAGCAGCAGCGTCGCTTCGAAGTTGAGGCGGGCGATCGTGCGGAGCGCTTCGCGATCGGTGGTGGCGAAGCTGGTCGAGGTCTCGACGCCGGCGTTGTTGACGAACACGTCGATGTGGCCGAGCGTGTCGAGGCACTTCGCGACGAAGCCGTCGACATCGTCGGGATTCGTGAAGTCGGCCACGATGTGATCCCCGACGATTCGGTCGGCCACGGCGCGCAGCTTCTCCTCGGATCGGGCAGCCACGAGCACCCGGGCACCCTGCTCGGCGAACGCATGCGCCATCGTGGCGCCGATCCCCGCCGACCCGCCCGTGATCACGACGTGCTTCCCACTCAGATCCACGCCGCGCCCCCGGGTCCGTCATTCGGTGTCAGACACCGTTCGACAACCATTCGGTGTCTGACACCGAATGGTTTCACCGGAGAACGACCGGGATCTCTCGGGGCCCACGGATCTGACCATTCGTCCAGGTGGTCTGCTTCGACGGGTCGATCCGGTACTCGGGGAACGCCACACACCACTCCTGGAACGCCACCTTCATCTCGAGGCGGGCGAGGTTCGAGCCGAGGCAACGGTGGATGCCGAGCCCGAATGCGACGTGGCGGTTGACCTCTCGGTCGATGAGGAACTCGTCGGCCCGTTCGAAGGCGGCCGGATCGTGGTTGGCGGCAGGGAACGTCACGAGCACCTGCTCGCCCTTGCGGACCGGGCAGCCGGCCACGGTCGTGTCACCGATCACCTCGCGACCCATCGTGACCGGCGCGTAGAAGCGCAGCACCTCCTCACTCATGGTGAGCCACAACGGGTCGTCGAACGGCACCCCATTCAGGCGAGCCAGGTCCGACGGGTTGCTCCCGAGGTGCCAGAGCCCCGACCCGATCGCACTCCACGTCGTGTCGATCCCGGCGAGAATCAGCAGCAGCAGGTAGCCGAGCTTCAGTTCGCGGTCGATCGGTTCGCCGTCGATCTCGGCGTTCGTGACCAGAGTGGCAAGGTCATCTCGAGGGTCGTCGGCGCGGGCATCGAGCAGATCACCGAAGTAGGCACGCATGTCGGCGGTGACCTCTTCTCGGATCCTGTTGTCCCGTGGCGCCAACTGGAAGTTGCGGTAGATCCAGTCGCGGAAGATGTCGGCGTCGGAGTCGGGCACACCGATCATCTGGGCAATGCCGTGGACCGGGATGTGCTGGCTGTACTCCGCTGCCGCATCGGCCGTGTCCCGTCCGTCGAGGTCGGCGATCAGGCCACGTGCGTACTCGCGGAGTTCGTCCTCCATCTGTTCGATCCGCTTCGGGCTGAACGACGGCAGGAGGAGACGGCGGTGGCCCTGGTGGTCGGGCGGGTCGGAGGTGATCGGCGGTGCCGGGCGGCGTTTCGCATCGGGCTGCGCGACCGACACGAACCGCGAGGAGAAGTTCTCGGTGTCCTTAACGATCGCCGACACCGCGTCCATCGTGACCGGCATGAACGCTCGCCCGTAGCGTTCGGTCATCGCCATCGGCGTGACCTCGCGCACGGCATTCCAGATGTCGATCGCATCGGTACCCCACTGGGCATCGAGCCAGTCCCAGTCGTTCACCCAGTCGGTGACAGGCTCGGCGTAAACCGACCCCGGATCGTTCTCGTACCCCATTGCGGAACCCCCATTCCAGATCTGGCGCTGCGTCGTGAACGCAAAGTAGTCGCCAGCGCCGTGACGATGCCGACCGCAACCACCGACGACGCCCCGATGTTGCTGAAATCGCGCTGGTTGTCGACGCAAACAGGTCAACTCTTCACTCTACGTGACTCACGCCACCCGACCGACATGTGTTCGTCATGCAACTGTAACTTCACTCGCCATGTCGCATCCCCTTCTCACTCGGAAACGCCGAGCAGTCCTCATCACGGCCACGGCCACCGCTGCCCTCTTCGCTTCCCCATCCGTCGCCGGCGCCGCCCGCCCCGACCACACCCCCGTGGACCACACCGCAGCCGGCCACGGCGCCGACACGTCGATCGACGACGCGCCGACCGACGAGTCGACTCGCGGAGTCACCACCGGCATCGATGCGCCCGTCGAACTGCTCGCTGCGTGTCCGGTCGACGCACCCGCGACCTTCGAGGACTCGTGGGGCTGGGCCCGATCGGGAGGCCGCTCGCACGAGGGCGTCGACATGATCGCCGACCGGGGTTCCCCCGTGATCGCAGTGCGCGACGGCGACGCCCTCTTCAAGCGCAACTCGCTCGGCGGAAATGCCGTCTGGCTCACCGCTGCGAACGGTGACAAGTTCTACTACGCCCATCTCGACGCCTTCTCCGGCGAGAGCCGCTCGGTGCAGGCCGGTGACCTGATCGGCTTCGTCGGCAGCAGCGGCAATGCTCGCGGCCCCCACCTGCACTTCGAGACACTCCCCGGCGGCAACGTCGAGAACCCGTACCCGCACACCGTCGCTGCGTGCGTCCCCACCCTCGACGAGATCGCTGCGATCTTCGACGCCGCCGACGCGCTGAACGATTCGCCAGTGGGAGAGCGATCCGTCGCCGCCTCCTGATGCACTGAGAGCGACCACGCCGGAGACCGGACGGGCACTCCACGTCTCGCTGCCGGCCGGGACCGCGCAGCGCTGCCGGGCCCCGGCGGGGACTTCATTCCGCTCGGATACTCTCTCGGCGACATGACTGACGCCACGATCGATCCGGTGGACACCTCCAGAGGACTGACGTCGGCGCAGGTCGCGGAACGCCGATCCGATGGGCGGACCAACGACGTCCCCGATGCACCGGTGCGCACACTCGGCGAGATCGTCCGGGCGAACGTCCTCACCCCGGTCAACGCGATCATCTCGACCCTGTTCGTCTTGATCCTCGTGGCCGGCTACCCGGCCGACGCACTGTTCGCCGGCGTGGTCGTCTCGAACTCCGTCATCGGTGTGCTGCAGGAGCTCCGGGCACGTCGCACACTCCACCAACTCGAACTGCTCAACGCCCCGAAGGCAACCGCCCGGCGTGACGGGGAGGACGTGGAGTTGGCCGTCAGCGAGGTCGTCGCCGATGAACTGCTCGTGCTCACACCCGGTGACCAGATCGTGGTCGACGGCACAGTGGAGTCGGCAGTCGGACTCGACGTCGACGAATCACTGCTGACCGGTGAGAGCGACTCGGTGAGCAAGAAGCCCGGCGACGAGGTGATGTCGGGCAGCTTCGTGTCCTCGGGGTCCGGGCTGTACACCGCCACGGCGATCGGCGCGGAGAGCTACGCCGCCAAGCTGGCCGACGAGGCCCGCGTCTTCAAGCTGGCCGACAGCGAACTGCGCGCCGGCGTCAACACGATCCTGCGCTGGCTGACCTTCATCATCCCGCCGGCTGCCGTCCTCCTGCTGATCCGTCAACTGAACAGTGACGAGGT
>JBBSOH010000065.1:0-16501 GCA_038259945.1 Acidimicrobiales bacterium | reverse complement strand
TCCCCCGCGACGTCGCGCTGGCGCTCGCCGGGGGAGCGGCCAACGTGATGATCGGCTCCTGGCTCGCAGGCACTCACGAATCGGCGGCCGACGTGCGGATCGACACCGACGGAAGGATCTACAAGGAGAGCTTCGGGATGGCGTCGAACCGAGCGGTGAAGAACCGCACACGGTCCGACTCGGAGTTCGAGCGGGCGCGCAAGGAACTGTTCGAGGAGGGAATCAGCACGTCGCGGATGTACCTCGATCCCGAACGCCCCGGCGTGGAGGACATCATCGACCAGATCGTGGCCGGCCTCCGCTCGTCGTGCACCTATGCGGGTGCTGCCTCGATCCCGGACTTCCACGAGCGCGCCGTGGTCGGCGTGCAGGGCGCGGCCGGATACGACGAAGGTCGCCCGCAGGGCGTGTCCTGGTGAGCGGCGCCGTGCGGGTGATCGCGATCGACGGTCCGTCGGGTGCCGGCAAGTCCACGGTGGGCCGCGCCGTCGCCGAGCGCCTCGGCGTCGGCTACCTGGACACCGGGGCGATGTACCGGGCCGTCACCTTCGCCGTGCTGCGCCGAGCCGTCGACCCCCACGACGAGGCCGAGGTGACCGAGGTGGCATCGAGCGTCGATCTGGACATCGCTGACGTCGACGGAGTGACACGGGTGATCGTCGATGGCATCGACGCCACGCACGACATCCGGGGCCGCGAAGTGACGGAATCGGTGAGCGCGGTGTCGGCCATCAGCGCAGTCCGCACCGAACTGGTGCAACGTCAACGCGACTGGGTCACCGAACACGGCGGTGGAGTGGTGGAAGGGCGTGACATCGGCTCGGTCGTGTTCCCCGACGCCGATCTCAAGCTGTACGTCACGGCATCACCGCGGGTCCGCGCCGAACGACGCGTCGACGAGATCGGCGGTGACGTCGACGAGGTCGAGGCATCGATCATCGAGCGTGACCGCAAGGATTCGACCCGGGCCGACAGCCCGCTGGTGGAAGCGTCGGGCGCGACGGTCCTCGACACGACAGGCCTCGACATCGAGGCCGTCGTGTCCAGGGTCCTGGAGATGCTGTGAGCGACAAGGTCGTCACCAAGCCCGGACGGGACACCCGTTGGAACCGGATCCTCTACGGCTTCTGGCGCATCGTCATCGGCACGACCCTGCGGGCCTACACCCGCGGCACCGTCGAAGGTCGTGAGAATCTTCCCGACGGCGCCTTCGTGCTCGCACCGGTGCACCGCAGCTACATCGACACGCCGATCTCCACCTGGGTGCAGGTGCGTCGGATGCGCTACCTCGGAAAGGACTCGATGTGGAAGTGGGAGCGTCTCGGCAAGATGTTCACGGCAATGGGTGCGATTCCCGTGTCTCGCGGATCCATCGACCGTGAAGCCCTCAAACGATGCATCGACGTCCTGACGTCAGGGCAGCCGCTCGTGCTCTTCCCCGAGGGCGAACGCAAGGACGGCCCGACCGTGCACCCGCTCATGGACGGCGCTGCGTTCCTCGCAGCGAAAGCCGGCGTGCCACTGGTGCCGGTCGGTATCGCCGGCTCCGACAGAGCGATGCCGCGCAAGGCGAAGTTCGTGTTTCCGCGCAAGGTCCACGTGATCATCGGCGAACCGTTCATGGTCGAGACGAACGACAGAGGCCGCGCCTCACGCGAGCAACTCGGAGTTGCCACCGAGCGCCTACACGCCGAGATCCAGGCGCTCTACGATCGTGCGCTCGACACGATCAGCTGAAGAACGCTCCGAGCGCAGCAGCGAGGTGCAGTGGGTCGTCCACACCGCACAGCTCGCGTGCCGAGTGCATCGACAACTGTGGGACGCCCACGTCGACCGTGTCGATCCCCAACCGCGTTGCGGTGACCGGGCCGATCGTGGATCCGCACGGCATGTTGTTGCGTGAGACGAAGACCTGCCATGGCACGCCTGCCGTTTCGCACGCCCGTTGGAAAAGGGCGGCGGTCGTTGCCGAGGTGGCGTACCGCTGATTGGCGTTGACCTTGATGGCCGGCCCGGCGTTCACGATCGGGTGGTGTTCGGGCTCGTGGCGCTCGGGATAGTTGGGGTGGATGGCGTGTGCGTTGTCGGCAGAGACGCAGGCCGAATCGGCCAGCGCTCGATGCCAGTCGTCGTGGGATCCGCCGCGCCCGTCGACGAGGCGACGGAGGACCGTTTCGAGGAACGGTCCCTGTGCGCCGGTGCGGCTCGCCGAGCCGACCTCCTCGTGATCGTTGAGCACGATCACTGCGATGTGATCGGCGGGCTCGGCGGCTGCCAGCGCCCGAGCGGCGGCCCAGCACGACAGTTGGTTGTCGAGACGAGCCGATGTGAGCATCGACGAGTCCGCACCGACGACAGCGGCGCCCTGGACGTCGTACAGGCACAGGTCCCACCAGGCGGGGGGTTCGTCGAGGCCGGCCCGTTCACCGATCCAGGAGGCGAACTCGCCGGGCGTTGCCCGCCCGACCCCCCACACCGGGGTGAGGTGCTGTTGTCGGTCGAGGAGGAGTCCGTTGTCGTTGACGCCGCGATCGAGGTGGACCGCGAGTTTCGGCACGCGGGCGATCGGCTCGGCGACGTCGACCAGCACCTCTCGGCCATCGGAGGTGACCAGGCGTCCGGCAACGCCGAGGTCGCGGTCGAGCCACGTGTTGTTCAAGATGCCGCCGTAGACCTCGACGCCGAGTTGCTTCCACCCCACCATGTCGACGTCCGGACGCGGCTTGACCCGCAGGCCCGGCGAGTCGGTGTGCGCACCGCCGATGCGGAATCCGGTCCTCGGTGGTACGCCGTCGGGGATCGACCAGGCGATGACCGCTCCGTCGCGCACGACGAACCCCCGGAGCGGGATCTCGCTCCACTCGTCGTTCTCGTCGAGGGCGGTGAATCCGTCGAGGCGGGCGATGGTGGACTGCACCGCGTGCCACGGCGACGGCGAACGGTCGAGGAAGTCGATCAGATCCGAGAGCATGGTCATCCGTTCTGGAAGAGACCCATCGGGAGGCCGCTGCCCCGGAGATGGGTCGTCTCGTTCACCGTGACGACGGAGCGCTCGCCGCTCGACGCCGCCGCCACACGGTTGATCGACGTGTAGTTGGGGTAGAAGAATCCGCGCTGGCCGGGGTCGAGGCCGAGGATGTGGCTGAGGTAGGCGTTGATGACACCGCCGTGGCACACGACGGCGACCCGGTGACCCCGATGCGCATCGATGATCCGGTCCACGCCGGAGATCACACGGGCGGCGAAGGTGACGTGGTCCTCCATGCCGTCCATGTTCCCGTCGAGCATCGCCTGCCAGCGCGGGTCGTTGGTCGCCTTGAGTTCCTCGACGGGCACGTACTCGGAGCTGTCCTTGTCGTATTCGGCCACATCCGGCTCGATGCGCAGATCGAGACCACGATCAGCCACCACCGGTTCGGCGGTCTGACGCGCCCGCATCAGCGAACTCGCGTACACCGCATCGAGGTGCTCCGATGCGAGGTAGTCGCCGAGCAGTGCGGCCTGCGCGAGTCCGTCGGGGGCGAGTTCCGGGTCGGCGACGCCCTCGGTCAACTCGCGCCGAACGGGGAGTCCATGTCTGATCAACAGCAGTTCCATCTGGTGATAGACAAGCAGACATGACGCGCCGAACAAAGATCGTGGCGACAGTGGGTCCTGCGAGCGAGTCGGTGCCGATGCTGCGCAAGCTGATCGACGCCGGCCTCGATGTCGTTCGACTGAACCTCAGCCACGGTGAACTCGACGAGCATCTGGCCAAGCTGGCGAACGTCCGCCAGGCTGCGGCGGAGTGCGGCCGCTCGGTCGCCGTGCTCGCCGACCTGCCCGGGCCGAAGATCCGCTCGGGGCGGTTCCCCGAGGGCGGAGCGATGCTCGATCCCGGTGCGACCATTCACCTGCGCCCCGGCGACGAGGCCAGCGACGCGGAGGTGATGTACGTCCAGTATCCGACGCTGCTCGACGACCTGCGCATGGGTGCGCGCGTCGTGCTCGGCGACGGAGCGATCTCGATGACGGTGCTCGAGGTCGACGCCGAGCAGGCAACGGCGCGGATCGACACCGGCGGGCGTGCGAACGGGCAACCCGGAGTGAACCTGCAGTCCGACATGCTGCGCCTCACCACGCCGACCGACGAGGATCTCGTGCTCGCCGAGGCGATGGCGGCCGCCGGCGTGGAGTACATGGCGGTGTCGTTCGTACGCGAAGCGATCGACGTGGAGAAGGTCCGCGACGTGGTCGGAGATCGTGCGCAACTCGTCGCGAAGATCGAGACCCAGGCATCGCTCGACAACCTCGACGAGATCATCGCCGTGTCCGATGCCGTGATGGTCGCCCGCGGCGACCTCGGCATCGACTGCCCGATCGAGGACGTGCCGCACCTGCAGAAGCGGATCATCCGCCAGTGCGTGGCGGTGGGCACGCCGGTCATCACCGCCACCCAGATGCTCGAATCGATGATCTCCGCCTCGTCGCCGACACGCGCCGAGGTGAGCGACGTCGCCAACGCCGTGTTCGACGGAACCGACGCCGTGATGCTCTCGGGGGAGACCGCCATCGGCCGCGACCCCGTCGGCGTCGTCCAGACGATGAGCGAGATCGCCGAGCGCGCCGAGTCGGAGGCGAGCTACCGCCAGTGGGCGAACCGGCTCGGTCGGATGCAGCGCAACTCCGACCGCGAGTTGTCGGCGGAGACGAAGATCACGATGGCGTTGTCCCACGCTGCGTCGCAGGCCGCGATCGACGCCGAGGTGTCGGCGATCCTGTGCTGCACCCGCACCGGTCGCACGGCGCGAGCGATCGCCCGTTTCCGTCCCGAGGCGCGGATGATCGGCCTGTCGCCCGACCCGAAGATGGTGCGCATGATGGCGCTCACCTGGGGCGTCGAGCCGGTCGAGGTCGAGACCTACGCCTCCACGGATGAGATGGTGTGGTTCGCCGTGAAGACCGCGGTCGAGATGGGGGCTGCGAAGAAGGGTGACACGGTCCTCGTGCTCGCCGGAGCGCCCGACGTCGATCGCACCATCACCGCGACCGACGTGCTCAGGCTCGTCCGGGTCGACTGACCACGAAGCACACGGTGGCCACCGCCGCCGCGGTGGCCGACATCGAGATCGTCCCCTCGATACCCCATCGTGTGAAGAGGAACCCGCTCGCGATCGTGCCCGACCCGCGTGCCACGGTGCCCACCCCGTTCGCCAGTGCGATCGTGGTGCCCCGTGACGCGGGCATTGCTTCGGTCACCAGCGACAACGACGTCACGAAGGCGAACTCGAAACCGCACAGGAACGCGAGGATCCCGATCACACCGATCCACAGCGTGTCATCGGCGAGCACCATCACGACCTGCCCGGCGAACAGCAGAGCGATCCCGAGACCGACCGAGCGGGACTTGCCGATCCGATCGGCGAAACCGGCCGAACCGGTCGAGGCGATCAACTCGAACGCCCCGAAGCCCATCGCCACGAGCCCGAGCCCACCGGTCGACACGCCGAACGCGGTGTCGAGCCACTTGCCCGAGATCGCGAAGACCGACAGACCCGACATCGCGAGCAGAGCCGACCCGACGATCACCGCCCACGCCCGCCACGGCAACGACCGGATCCGCATCGGTTCGCTCGGAGCCGTCGGGGCGACCGGTGCATTGCGGGATCCGGCGACCCAGATCCAGGCGGCCATCGCCGCACATGCGACGGAGAGCACGACGTACGGGCCACGCCACCCGAAGACCTGGATCAGGAGGGCGATCAGCGGTGCACCGACGAGGAGGGCGATCGCCCACGACGTCTCGTACAGCCCGATCGCACGCGCGCGTCCGGCGTACGGGACGAACCGGCTGATGGTCGAGTGACCCGCAACGGTCAGGTTGGCGACGCCGAGCACCACGAGCAGGAAGGCGACGGCGAACGTGAACGTGGTGCCGACCAGCGCCACCAGGGAGGACACCGAGATCACCACCAGTGCGACCGTCATCACCAGTCGCTCCCGACCCCGATCGAGGAACCGGCCCACGCCGATGGTCGACAGACCCGCCATCTCGCCGACGCCGAGAATCGTCGTCATCTGGCCGGTCGTTGCGCCGAATGCGCGCTCCAGCGTGGGGAGGAACGGCGGGACCCAACGCAAGGCGGTGTTCGCCACCGCCTTGGCCGCCGTGAGGCGCGCGAGCCTCACTCGGTTGCGTCAGGGGTGCGCGGATCGGGGATACCGATCGTCGTGCCGAAGAACGAACACTCGGTGTCGAGTGGCTGATCCGGCAGTGCGGTCTCGTCACGCAGTTCGTAGACGGTGCGCACCTTGTCGGCGCAGTCCTCCAGCGAGGTGCGTTGCGTGAACACGGCGAACGCCAGCACGACCAGCACGGCGGCAGTGGCGATCTTCTGGATGATCGTCTTCATCAGCCATGCAGCGGCGACCGAGCCGAGCAGGAAGAGTGCGACGAGGCCGATCCCGATGTTCTTGGCCTCGGAGAGGCTGATGGCGAGCGTGATGGCGGGCACGGGCGGCAGCGTACGCTGACCCGGTGAGCGACCAACCGATCCAGTTCTCCTCCGGCATCCCCACGACGGTCATCCCGGCACCCGACGCCGTCGACGCCGAGCGGCTCGAAGCAGCCCGGGGCTTGGTCGGCGACGAGCGACGCGCGGCGGTGGCGGCGGTCGTGGCCGCATCGCCCCGGTTCCTCGCCGGTTGGGCCGAACTCGGCGACCTCGGGCGCGACACGATCGAGCGCTACGCCGCCTATCGCGTCGGCTACCACCGCGGGCTGGACACGCTGCGTGCCAACGGGTGGCGCGGGTCCGGATACGTGCGCTGGGCCGAGCAGAGCAACCACGGGTTCCTGCGCTCGGTGCGCGGACTCGGTCAGATGGCTGCGGAGATCGGCGAGACCGACGAAGCGGAACGTTGTCAGCAGTTCCTGCTGCAACTCGATCCGTCCGGCATTCCCGACTCGTGACCCTCGCCGCCGCGATCCTGGCCGGCGGCCGCAGCAGTCGGATGGGTCGCACGAAGGCCCTGATCGAGATCGACGGACGGGCCATGGCCGACCGGGTCCTCGATGCAGCCCGCTCGGTCGGCGCCGATCCGGTCGTCGTGATCGGTGGTGATCCGACGGAGTTGGCCGGGCTCAGCGCACCGGTGATCGCCGACCCGTCTCCCGGCGACGGGCCGGTCGCCGGCGTCCTCGGCGCCCTGGCGCACTTCGACGGCGTGGCCGACCGGGTCCTCGTGCTCCCGTGCGATCTCGCCCACGTCGATGCGTCGACCCTCCTGCCATTGCTCGACGCCGAGGCGGGTGACGGTTTCTCGAAGGTCTGGGTTGCTGCGACCGATCGACTCGAGCCGATGTGTGCGATCTGGTCCGTCGAGGCCGCCGCCCGGGTCCAGCAACTGTTCGACGCGGGGGAGCGCGCGTTGCACCGCGTGATCGGCGAGTTGCCTCACGTCGCCGTCACGGTCGACGCCGATGGTCTTCGCAACATCAACGCACCCACCGACCTGCCTGGATAGTGTCGTCGGCTGTGGCAATCCGAGAGATCTCCGTGGCGGAACTGCACGCGCTCGGGACCGACGTGGTCCTGATCGACGTGCGCGAGGACGACGAGTGGCAGGAGTCGCACGTCCCCCACGCGACCCACGTCGCACTCGGCACCGTGCCCGACCATCTCGACCGGTTCACCGGCGAGCCCACGTACGTCATGTGCAAGGTCGGCGGGCGCAGCCTGCGGGCGTGTGAGTTCGCCGACGCGCACGGTCACGACGTCGTCAACGTCGCCGGCGGAATGATGGCCTGGCTCGATGCCGGATACGACGTGCACGAAGGCCCGGATGCCTGACCTGGCGCCACCGCACATCGAGTTCGGGTGGATTGACGACCAGGAGGGCCTGGTCGAGTTGGTCGACGAGCTGATCGAGATGCCTCGCTACGCGCTCGACACCGAGTTCCACCGCGAACGGACCTACTTCCCGAAGTTGGCGCTGATCCAGATCGCATGGTGGCCCGAGGGCACGGCGGAGAAGCAGGAACTGGTCCTGATCGACCCTCTCCAGATCGACGTGTCCGACCTGGCCCGACTGTTCGACACCGACGCACTGTGCGTGATCCACGCCGCCCAGCAGGATCTCGACGTGCTCACGCACGCATGCGGCGCCGTGCCGCGCCGGATGTTCGACACCCAGATCGCCGCCGGATTCCTCGGATACGGGACCCCGTCGCTCGTGGCGCTGCTCCAGGGTGAGATCGGCATCTCCCCGGCCAAGGGTGACCGCTTGACGGACTGGCTGCGCCGTCCGCTCACCGACAGCCAGTGTCAGTACGCGGCGGCCGACGTGGAGTACCTGCTCGGCGTCCACGATTCGCTGGTCGCCAAGCTCGAGGCGGCCGGTCGCGTCGAGTGGGCCGAGGAGGCCTGCGAGGAACTGCGCACGCGGCCGGTCAGCGGATCGCGACCGGCCGACGCCTGGCTGCGTCTGAAGGACGCCCGGTCTCTGCGACCGGCCGGGCGCGCCGTCGCCCAAGCGATCGCGGCGTGGCGCGAGGAGCGGGCGATGCGGGTCGACATTCCGGTGCGCCAGGTTCTCCCGGATCTCGCGATCCTGGGCATCTCCCAGCGTGCGCCGTCGACCACGAAGGACCTGAAGCAGGCACGCGGGGTCGATGATCGCCACACGAAGGGTGGAATCGCGGACGAGATCCTCGCTGCGGTCGCGGCCGGCAAGCAGGCAACTCCACCCGAGTCACCGAAGTCGACCGACGACCTCGACCGTTCGCTGCGTCCGGCGATCACGCTGATCTCGGCGTGGGTGTCACAGATCGCACGCGACGAGAAGATCGACACGGCGATGCTGGCCACCAAGTCCGACATCGTCGCATTGCTCCGCGACGACGACGATGCACGTCTCGCCAGCGGCTGGCGGGGCGACCTGCTCGGTCAGGGAATCCGTGACCTCGTGTCGGGCAAGGCCGGGTTGACCTTCGACCCGCAGGGTCGCCTCACCCTCATGCCTGTCTGACGGTGCGGCGCAACTTCGCCCACAGCTTGTCGAACGTCTCGATGGGTCCGCTCGCCCGACTCGCATAGCTGTGGATCGGACGTCTCTCACCGACCGCCTGGTTGAGGACGACACGTGCCGGGACCGACGGCTTCCAGATCGCCTGACGCCCGACGATGCGGCGGAGTTCGTCGATGCGACGCTCGGCCTCGGCCGACACCCCGGGAACACGATTCAGGACCACGCCCGACAGTTCCAGATCGGGGTTGTGGGAATCCCAGACCACGTCGATGGCGTCGGCCACGCCACCGATGCCGCGCAG
The DNA here is from genome assembly GCA_038259945.1 of Acidimicrobiales bacterium. GTDB lineage: Bacteria > Actinomycetota > Acidimicrobiia > Acidimicrobiales > Ilumatobacteraceae > Ilumatobacter_A. The sequence continues at coordinate 7,191 of JBBSOH010000065.1, read as the reverse complement.
CCCGAGCGCGGACGGTTCCACCACCACCACGGCGTGGCGCACCGCTGCCAGGGCGTTCGTCGTGAGGTTGCCCAGCGACGGCGGGCAGTCGATCACCACGGCGTCGTAGCCGGCCAACACCTCGCCGGCCTGGAAGAAGGCGGCGGCGAGTCGAGTCGCGTCGCCGGCCTCGAAGTCCTGGAGTCGATCACCGGCGGGCACGACGTCGACGTGGTGCGACCACGCCGACGCCACGATCGCGTCGGCGAGCGGTCGCCCGTCGAGCACGTCGCCGACCGAGACCGCTGCCAGGTCGGAGTCGACACCGAGCACCCAGCCCGCCGACCCCTGTGGATCGAGGTCGATGACCAGGATCCGATGACCCGCGGCGGCCGCCGCGGAGGCGAGGCCGAGGGTGACGGTGGTCTTGCCGACCCCACCCTTCTGGTTCAAGATCGCCACAGCGTTCGCAAGAGTGCGCATCGGATCATCGTGGCACACGACGCCCACCGGTGACACACGGCCGAGATTCGCGAAACACCAGGTGCGGGCGGTACGATCGGACGCCAATGTCCACCGTTCACTGAGGGAGCCCTGTCGTGAAGAAGGGTCGTCATCGCCGTTTCGAAGAGGCGAGAAAACTGAAGCAGTCGGGGCCCGGAGCCTTCGACCTCGGACTCGGGGAGCGCTCGTCCGACGAGCACGGCTCCAGTGGAGACGGTGAATCCGGCGACGAGGACGACGAATACGCGGCGCTGGCCGCGAAGTACGGCGTGACCTTCGACGACGATGAAGACGATTCCTCCGACGACGACTGAGTTCGGCGACGGACGAGGATTCCCGACGGGAAGACAGCCGTCACCTATCGTGTCCGAATTGTGTTCGAGGGATACCGCGACGAGGAACTGATCGGCGAAGGAGGGCTCGGACGAGTGTACCGGGCCACCCGAATCTCCACGGGAGGCACCGTCGCGATCAAATCCTTGCGCGACGTCGAGGATTCCTCGCCGGCGTGGCACCGCGCCAACCGTGAGTTGGAGGCGATGTTGCGAGTCAAGGGTCACCCCTATGTCGTGACGGTCGAGGAGATCTTCCTCGGTCCCGAAGGCCCGTGCCTCGTGATGGAGTACCTGCCAGGTGGCTCGATCGCCGACCGACTCGCACTCGGCCCACTCGCCGCGACCGACCTGGTCCTGATCGGCCAACACGTCACCGACGCGTTGATCGCAGCACACGAGGTCGGCATCGTCCACCGTGACATCAAGCCGGCGAACCTGATGGTCGGGGCGTTCGGCCAGGTCAAGGTGGGCGACTTCGGCATCTCGGCACTCGCCCGCGGCGAGGACCAGACCAAGACAGCTTCGCTCACTCTGGCCTATGCGAGCCCCGAGGAACTCGACGGCGACCGACGCGTCGGTGCCCCCGCCGACGTCTTCTCGCTCGCTGCCACGATGCACCACCTGATCTCGGGTGTGCGTCCCACGTTCGGGGCACGGATCCACGGTTGGCAGACGCTCGACGGACGCGAGCCGGCGCTCACTCCGGCGATCTCGGCGATCGAGGCCGGTCTGTCCGAGGACGTCGCTGCCCGACCGACCATGCAGCAGTTCTCCGCAGCGTTCGACCGCTCGGCTGGGCTGCTCGGTGACCGGGCGGTGAAACGCCTCGACGGTCCCGTTTCCACTGAGACCGTGTCACGCAGTGAGCCGACACGAACGGTGACGGCCGAGGAGCCTCCCCGCTCCCGTCTGCCACTGGTCCTCGCCGGCGTGATCGCAGCGCTGGTGCTCGCGATCGGCGCGGTGGTCGCGCTCGGTTCGAGTGCCGACAGCCAGTCCGACGAGCCTCCGGTGCCGCCAGTCGGTGGCGCCGCCGACGGCGTGCTGCAGGTTGCCGGGCTGTTCCCGATCACCGGGCCGATGTCGGCGGTGGCCGCAGCGCCCGAGGCGGGCGCCCGCCTCGCAGTCGAGGAGATCAATGCGGCCGGTGGCGTACTCGGAGAGCCGATCGACTTCGCCGCCGTCGACACCGCCTCGACGAGTGGTGGAAGCGTGGACGCGTTCGGCGGCCTGGACACCACCCCCGACGTCGTGATCGGCCCGACCACCAACGACGTCGCCCAGGAACTGGTGGATGCCACCCGGACCGCAGGAACCCTGGCGATCAGTCCGTCTGCGACCGACGACCTGCTCGTCGGCGACCTGTTCGTGCGTCTGGTCGCGTCGAACTCGGCCCAGGGCAGGGCGATCGCGACGCTCATCTCGGATTCGGGCGCCGAGCGGGTTGCGATCGTTGGCCTCGACTCGCCCGAGCCGCGGTCGATCATGGACGCAGCGGCCGGCGGGGACTTCGACGTCGTCCTGGAGCAGACGTTCGCCGCGACCGATGTCGAGCAGTTGGCGCAGGTACTCGTCGCCGAGAGCCCGGACACCGTGCTGATCTCCGCATTCGAGGACGACACCGCGCTGCTGATCGATGCGATCGCCGAGGCGGCGGGTGGCCCGATCCCGTTCGCGCTGTTCGGCACCGACGCCAACACCGGCGGCGGACTCGTCGACCTCGTGTCCGATGCAACCCTGCTGGACGGAATGGTGGGCACGTTCGTCGCCTCCCCGGCGGCTGACGAGTTCCTGTCCCAGATGTCGGACCTCGGCGACCCCTCCTACGCCGCCGAGGCCTACGACGCCGTGGTCCTCGCTGCCCTCGCCACGATCTCCGGGTCGTCCGATTCGTCGGGATCGATCGAGACCGAGATCGTCGGTGTGGCATCCGGCGGAACGGACTGCACCTCGTTCGCCGACTGCGCAGCGCTTCTCGCCGATGGCGACGACATCCGCTACGTGGGGCGCTCCGGCGACCTCGACCTGACCACCGACCTCGAGCGCGAGACGGCATCCGTGCTGGCCTTCCGCTACGACCAGGCCGGTGGGTTCGAGTTCGAATCGGCCATTCTCCAGGGCTGACCCGTCGGTAGGATCCCCGATCTCATGACGATGTCTGCCGACCAGCTACGTGACTCCTTCACGGGGTTCTTCGCGGAGAAGGGCCATCACGTCGTGCCCTCGGCGAGCCTCATCCCGCACGACCCGACCGTGATGTTCAACGTGGCGGGAATGGTGCCCTTCAAGTCGTACTTCACCGGCGACGAGCCCGCCCCGTACGAGCGGGCCGTCACGTCGCAGAAGTGCGCCCGCGCCGGTGGCAAGCACAACGACCTCGACGACGTGGGACGTACCAAACGGCACCTCGTGTTCTTCGAGATGCTCGGAAACTTCAGTTTCGGCGACTACTTCAAGACCGACGCCATCCCGTGGTCGTGGGAGTTGGTCACCGAGAAGTGGGGGATCGACGGCGACCGCATCTGGGTCACCGTCCACGAGACCGACGACGAGGCCGAGGCGATCTGGCACGAGCAGGTCGGCGTGCCGATGGACCGCATCCAGCGCCTCGGTGACAAGGACAACTACTGGCAGATGGGCGATACCGGCCCGTGTGGACCCTGCAGCGAACTGCACATCGACCGCGGGCCCGACTTCGGACCCGACGGCGGGCCGCTCGGCGACCCGTTCGGTGACCGGTTCATGGAGTTCTGGAACCTCGTCTTCATGCAGTTCAACCAGTCGTCGGACGGCACCCGGACGCCTCTGCCGAAGCCGTCGATCGACACCGGAGCGGGCCTCGAGCGCATCCTCGCGCTGATGCAGGGCGTCGACTCGGTGTGGGAGACCGACCTGATGATGCCGCTGATCGACCGCGCCCAGTCGCTCACGGGAAAGACGTACCGGGTCGGTGACTACGAGGATCGCGACAGCTTCGGTCTGCGGGTGCTCGCCGAGCACGCCCGATCGGGCGCCATGCTGGTCAACGACGGCGTCTTTCCCTCGAACGAGGCTCGCGGGTACGTGCTGCGCCGCATCATCCGGCGTGCCGTGCGCTTCGCCTACATGCTCGGCACCGACAAGCTCGTCATGCCGTCGCTCACCGAGACGGCCATCTCGGTGATGAGCAACGCCTACCCCGATCTCCTCAAGAACCAGGACTTCATCACGAACGTCATCACGCGTGAGGAGGAGAGCTTCCGCCACACGCTCAAGAACGGTCTGTCGATCCTCGACACCGAACTCGCCGACGGACCCGAGGTGCTCAGCGGCTCGACCACCTTCCTGTTACACGACACGTACGGCTTCCCGCTGGAATTGACCCAGGAGATCGCGTCGGAACGTGACGTGGCCGTCGACCTCGACGGATTCAACGTCGAGATGAACGAGCAGCGCGCTCGGGCCAAGGCCGCAGCGAAGGGCGCCGTCGACGACGCCACCCTCGACCAGTACCGACAGGTCGCCTCCCAGTTCGGTACCACCGAGTTCCTCGGCTACACCGTCGACGACGCCGAGACCCGAGTGCTCGCGGTGCTGGAATCGAGCAACTCAAAGCTGGGGGAGGGGATTGTCGAGATCTTCCTCGACCGCACACCGTTCTACGCCGAATCAGGCGGCCAGGTCGGCGACACCGGCACCATCTCCACCGACACGGGCACCGCCGAGGTGCTCGACTGCACGTTCGCGATCCCCAACCTTCGTCGCCACACGGCGCGGATCGTCCAGGGTACCATCACCGCTGGTCAGAACGCGCAGGCGTCGATCGACGTCGACCGGCGCGAGAAGATCCGTCGCAACCACACCGGAACCCACCTGCTCCACGACGCGCTGCGCAAGGTGCTCGGCGAGCACGTGAAGCAAGCGGGTTCATGGGTCGGGCCCGATCGGCTGCGCTTCGACTTCTCGCACTACGAGGCGGTCACCCCCGACCAGATCACCGAGATCGAGGCGATCGCCAACGCCCAGACTCTCGCGAGCAGGCCGACGCGCACCTTCGAGACCACCAAGGACGAAGCCGAGGCTCTCGGCGCCATCGCGTTCTTCGGCGACAAGTACGGCGACATCGTGCGCGTGCTCGAGGCGGGCGACACGATCGAGTTGTGCGGCGGCACGCACGCTCGCTCCACGGGTGACATCGGCATGGTGAAGGTCGTCAGCGAAGCCTCGATCGGCTCGAACCTGCGCCGCATCGAAGCGTTCACGGGCGCCGGGTCGGTCGCTTTGCTCCAGCGCGACGAAGCGCTGATCGCCGACCTCGCCGGCCTGGTGGGGACGAGCACCGAGGACGTCGCCGAGGGGGTGCAGCGCAAGCTCGAGGAGATCAAGTCGCTCCAAGCTGAGATCAGAGGCCTGCGCAGCCAGGTCGCCATGGGTCGCGCTGTCGAACTGGCGCAGATCGCCAACGACGGCGTCGTGGTCACCCAGGTCGACCAACTCGAACCGGGGGAGTTGCGCGAACTCGCCATCGCCGTGCGCAACCACCCCGACGTGCACACCGTCGTGATCGCCGGCGAGACCCCGTCGGGCGGCGTGGCTCTCGTCGCTGCCGTCCCCAAGGACAGCGTGAACCCGGCTTCGCTCTTGCTCAAGGATGCTGCCAAGGCCATCGGTGGCGGCGGTGGCGGCAAGGGCGACGTGGCCCAGGCCGGCGGCAAGAACCCGGCGGGCATCCCCGAGGCCCTCGCCATCGCAGCAGCCGCCATCCCCAGCTTCTCATGACACGGGTGCCGGGCGTCCGGGCACTCGGCATCGACCTCGGCTCGAAACGCGTCGGCATCGCCGTCTCCGACACCTCCGGCACGATCGCATCGGCGCTCACCACGGTGCACCGCTCCAAGAGTCGCCGCCATGACCACGCCGAGATCGCGAAACTGGTGAAGATCGAGGAGTGCGAGGTGGTCGTGGTCGGCCTGCCGTTGTCGCTCGACGGCACCCACGGCCCTGCCGCCACGTCCGCCGTCAAGGAGGCGAAGCAGTTGGAACAGACCGTCGGCGTGCCCGTCCAGATGTACGACGAGCGCTTCACCACCGTCACCGCCGAACGCCACATGATGGAGGTCGGCCTCGATGCGAAACAGCGTCGCAAGGTGGTCGACAAGGCAGCGGCGGCCGTGATCCTCCAAGCGTGGCTTGACCACCGTCGCAACACCTGGCCAACTAGCGTGGCGCCGTGACCCAACTCGATCCACTACTGCCGGAGGCCGAGGTCGACGCCGACGACCGCCCCGCCATCGACTGGCCGACCGACCCGTGGGACAACGCCGATCGCACCGGAACCGTCGAGCGCCTCCGTCGCCAGACCCGGCCGTTCAAGTGGACCGTGTACGGCGTGCTGTGCCTGTCGATCGTGGCGATCCTCATCGCCGGCGCCGTGGGCTGGTGGTACCTCCAGCGTCTCAATCCGCCCGGCGACCCCGGCCCGGTCGAAGCCTTCACGGTGGTCGAAGGCGAAACGCTCGAGACGCTGTCCGTTCGCCTGGAGGACGAGGGCTTCGTCGAGGACGCAGGGGTGTTCGTGCAGTACGTCGAGAACAAGGGCGGCCTCGAGATCGTCCCTGGCTTCTACGAACTTCGCCCGAACGACCACGTCGGCAACGTGATGGGTCGACTCAGCGTGCCGCCTGCCCAGACCTCGCGCAGCGTCACGTTCCCCGAGGGTTTCACAATCGACCAGATGGCGCGACGAGTCGACACCGAGTTCGAAACGCTCACCGCCGCGGGGTTCCTGGCAGCGGCCGTTCCTGGTGACTACACGTCGCAGTGGCAGCCCGAGGGCGGGGTCACATCGCTCGAAGGTCTGTTGTTCCCCGACACGTACGAGGTGTCGAACGCCGACACCGAGAGCCAGGTGATCGACCGGATGATCGGCATCATGGACCGCGTCGGCAGCCAGGAGGACATCGTCACCAAGGGCGCAGCACTCGGGCGCACGCCGTACGAGATCCTGATCATCGCCTCGATGATCGAGAAGGAGGCCAAGGTCGGCGAGGACCGCGCCAAGATCTCACGCGTCATCCACAACCGGTTGTTCGTCACGGCGAACAACCCCGACGATCCCTTTCGTCTGCAGATCGACGCCGCGGTGTACTACGGACGCAACCAACTCGGCATCGACCCGGACACGCCGTTCTCCGAAGTGCGCCAGACCCCCAGCGACTGGAACACCTACCTGCTCCCCGGTTTGCCGAAGACGCCGATCGCGAGCCCCGGCCGTGCCTCCATCGAGGCCGCTCTGAACCCGGCACCGAACCCGCCGCCCGGCGACCCGATCTGTCAGGACCTGCCACAGCCCGACCAGTGCTTCTACTTCTTCTACGTGCTCGCGGACGAGGAC
>JBBSOH010000064.1:0-16578 GCA_038259945.1 Acidimicrobiales bacterium | reverse complement strand
GGCAGCGGCGGGGCGATCCTGCCCGAGCACGACGTCGTGGTCTTCGACGAGGCCCACGTCCTGGAAGACATCATGAGCGACACGGTGGGGGTCCAGGTCGCGCCGGGCCGCTTCGTGACGACCGCAGCCACGGTGCGGCGCTTCCTCGACGACCCCCAGCTCGTCGGATCGATCACCGACCTGGCATCGACCGTCCGCGAGGCGATCGCGCCGTTCGCCGGGCAGCGGCTGCCGACGCCACTCCCCGACACCATCGTCGGGGCCCTGCGCGACGCGCAGCTCGCACTCACCCGGGTGGGCGAGGCCGTGCAGGGCATCGAGACGTCACTCGAGGACGCGCAGCAGCGCAAGCTGCGGGCTCAGCGCATGATCACCCGCACGATCGAGTCGGTGGACGCAGCCCTCGCCGCCGGCGACGGCACGGTGCCGTTCGTGTCCGGCAGCCACGACCAACCCCGGCTCGAGATCGCCCCGCTCGACGTCGGGCCGACGCTGCAGCGCCAGGTCTGGGCCGAGCACACTGCGATCCTCACGAGTGCGACCATCCCGTCGTCGCTGTCGAACCGGCTCGGGATCGCGGCCGACCGGGTGGACGTCCACGACGTGGGCAGCCCGTTCGACTACGAGTCGAACTCGATGCTGTACTGCGCGATCCACCTGCCGAATCCGAATTCGCCAGACTTCCGGGCGAAGGCGAACGACGAACTCGAAGCGCTGATCCGCGCTGCGGGTGGCCGCACATTGGCGCTCTTCACGAGCTACCGGGCGATGGACGAGGCCGCCGAGGCGATGCGGGGACGCCTCGACAACCCGATCCTCACGCAGCGAGACCTCCCCAAGACCGCCCTCGTCAAGGCATTCGCCGACGACGATGCCACGTGCCTGTTTGCCACAGCGGGGCTGTTTCAGGGGGTCGACGTCCCCGGCAAGACCCTCTCGCTCGTGGTGATCGACCGGATCCCGTTCCCCCGGCCGGACGATCCGTTGCTGTCGGCTCGTCGCGACGAACTCGGGCGGACGGCGTTCAGCGAGATCGACATCCCCCGTGCCTCGATGATGCTCGCCCAGGCAGCCGGGCGCCTGATCCGCTCGTCGACCGACACCGGCGTGGTGTCCGTGATGGACCCGCGCCTCGGAACGGCGAACTACAAGTGGGACATCGTCAAGGCACTGCCCCCGATGAAGCGCACCCGCCATCGCAGCGAGGTCGAAGCCTTCCTGAAGAAGATCACCGCCTGAATCCACACGGTGACCAGATGGTTTCGATCCGGCCGGGATCAGGCGAGCGTGCCGACGTTGTTGAGTTCGGCGAAGGCCTGCTCGAGGCGGGCGACGAAGCTCACCTCTCCGGCACGCAGCCACACCCGCGGGTCGTAGTGCTTCTTGTTCGGGGCGTCGGCGCCGTCGGGGTTGCCGAGCTGACCCTGCAGGTAGTCGTGCTTGTCGGCGTCGTACGCACGGACACCGTCCCAGAACGCCCACTGCAGATCGGTGTCGATGTTCATCTTGATGACGCCGTAGCTCAGCGCCTCCTCGATCTCGGCCGCGGTGGAGCCCGAACCGCCGTGGAAGACGAAGTTCACGGGCTTGTCCGACTCGGTGCTGTACTTCTCGGCGATGTGGGCTTGCGCGTCGCGCAGGATCGTCGGGGTGAGCTTGACGTTGCCGGGCTTGTACACGCCGTGCACGTTGCCGAACGCTGCCGCGATCGTGAAGTTCGGGCTGACCTCGAGCAAACGCTCGTAGGCGTACGCCACCTCCTCGGGCTTGGAGTACAGGTCCTCGGGGTTGGCGTCGGAGTTGTCCACGCCGTCCTCTTCGCCACCGGTGATGCCGAGTTCGATCTCCAGCGTCATCCCCATCGGTGCCATCCGCTTCAGGTAGTCGACGCAGATGTCGATGTTCTCCTCCATCGGCTCCTCGGACAGGTCGAGCATGTGGGAACTGAACAACGGCGCACCGGTCTGAGCGAAGTGCTCCTCGCCGACATCGAGCAGGCCCGAGATCCACGGCAGGTTCTTCTTCGGACAGTGGTCGGTGTGGAGGATCACCCGCGCGTCATACGCCTCGGCCATGGTCTGCACGTGCTTCGCCCCGGCGACCGAGCCGAGGATCGATGCCTTCGCACTGTCGACCGGCACGTTCTTGCCGCCGACGAACGCCGAGCCCGATGTGGAGAACTGCACGATGACCGGGCTGTTCAACTTGCCCGCCGTCTCCATCACGGCGTTCATCGAGTTGGTGCCGATGCAGTTCGCTGCCGGAAGCGCGAACTTCTGGTCCTTGGCCAGTGCGAAGACCTCGTTCACCGCCTCTCCGGTGAGGACGCCGGCGGGAAAGTCGTTCTTGAGCTCGGTCACGCCAGCGATGTTAGCCGTCGGCTCGCGGCACGAACCCGCCGCCGACGCCACGCGACCCTACGATCAGGCCCATGCGCGTCTTCTTCACCGGTGGCAGTGGCAAGGCGGGTCGTCATGCGATCCCGCACCTCGTCGAGCAGGGGCATCGAGTGGTCAACGGCGACCTCGTGCCGCTCGGTCATCCCGACGTCGCCGACCTGCGACTCGACCTCACCGACTCCGGCCAGGTCTTCAACGCGTTGTCGGCGTACGCCCGATTCGACGAACTCGAACCGGGAACGGGCGTGCCGCGCTACGACGCCGTCGTGCACTTCGCAGCGATCCCCGCGATTCTCGTACGACCGGACAACGAGACGTTCCGGATCAACGCACTCAGCACCTACAACGTGCTCGAAGCGGCCGTGAAGCTCGGCATCCCGAAGGTGATCTTCGCGAGTTCCGAGACGACGTATGGCATCTGCTTCGCCGACGGCGAGGTCCGACCCGACTACATCCCCGTCGACGAGGAGCACCCGACCGTCCCCGAAGACAGCTACGCGATGTCGAAGGTGGTCAACGAGGCGACCGCGCGCTCGTTCCAGGCCCGGTCGGGCATCGACGTCTACGGGCTGCGGATCAACAACGTCATCGAACCCCACGAGTACGAGACCGACTTCCCCGACTACGTCACCGACCCGGCGCTCCGGCGCAGGAACATCTTCGCCTACATCGATGCCCGCGACCTCGGGCACATGGTCGATTGCTGCCTGCGTACCGACGGACTCGGCTACCAGGTCTTCAACGTCGCGAACGACGACACGTCGGTCGCGCTCCCGAGCGACGAGATCGGCGACCGGTTCTACCCCGGCGTGCCACGACGTCGGGAGATGGGGACGTACGAGACGTTCTATGCGAACGACAAGGCGAAGCGACTCGTGGGATTTGCGCCGAGCCACACCTGGCGCGATCGCATCGGCTGACCGCCCGCTGGCTACGGTCGACACAATGGCCGAACTCGTCCACCAGCAGACGTCGGACGGGGTGGTCACCCTCACCCTCGACTCCCAACACAACCGCAACGCCCTCTCACGCCAACTGCTCGCCGAGTTGCACGCAGGTATCGACGCGGCGGAGGAATCCGACGCGCGGGCGATCGTGCTCCGCCACGAAGGCCCTGCGTTCTGCGCCGGAGCCGACCTCAAGGAGCGATCCGACGAGCCTGCCGATTCTGGTCCCTTCGTGTCGGTCCTCGAGCGACTGATGGACACCGAGCGACCCACCATCGCCGCTGTCGATGGCGCCGTGCGCGCAGGAGGAATCGGGCTGATGGCCTCGTGCGACCTCGTCGTCGTCGCAACGGGCACGACGTTCGCGTTGACCGAGGTCCGGATCGGCGTGGCAGCCGCGATCATCTCCGTTCCGATCCTTCGTCGCGTCCCACCCGGGAAGATCGCGTCGGCGATGCTGACCGGTGAGACGTTCGACGCTGCAGAGGCCCGATCGATCGGCCTGGTCACCCACGTCACCGACGATGTCGCTTCCCAGGTCGGCGAACTGCTCGACGGGATCCGAGCCGGTGCACCCCGGGCGGTGAGAGAGACGAAGGCGCTCCTCCACATGGTCCCGACCCTCGACCGGGACGCGGCATTCCAGAGGATGAGATCGCTGTCCGACGAGTTGTTCAGCGGCCCGGAAGCCGCAGCGGGCATGGCGGCCTTCCGTGAGAAGCGTCGAGTCGACTGGTCGAGCTTCGATGCCTGAGCGCCTGACCGAGCGCGTCGCCACGCCATCCGGCGTGGTGCTGGCCGTCGATCACTGGCCGGGAACCGGCTCGCCCGTCGTCCTCGCCCACGGTGGTGGCCAGACCCGCCACTCCTGGGGTGGCACCGCCGCGACCCTCGCCGCACATGGTCACCGAGTCGTGTCGATCGATCTGCGCGGCCACGGCGATTCGGACTGGTCGAGCGAGGGCGACTACTCGATGGCTGCGTACGCATCCGATGCGCTCGCCGTGGTGGACTGGGTCGATGCTCCGGTCGCGTGGGTCGGAGCGTCGCTCGGTGGGATGACCGGCCTCCACGCTGTCGACGCCCGCCCGGACGGGTTCACCTCGCTGACGCTCGTCGACATCACGCCGCGACCCGCTGCCGCGGGCGTGAGCCGGATTCTGGAGTTCATGGCCGACAGGGCCCACGAAGGGTTCGCCAGTCTGGACGAGGCGGCCGACGCCATCGCTGCCTACCAGCCGCATCGGTCGCGTCCGACAGATCTGTCCGGCCTGGCGAAGAACCTCCGCCAGCGTGACGGTCGCTGGTTCTGGCACTGGGACCCTGCGTTCCTGTCGGTACGCGGAGCGCCCGGCAGCGAGCACGCACGCGATCGACACCACGACGAACTCGTCGCGATCGCCCGCCGGATCACCCTGCCGACGATGCTCGTACGAGGGCGGCTCTCCGACCTCGTCACCCAGGCCGAGGTCGACGCCTTCATGCAGATGGTGCCTCACGCCCGCTACGTCGACGTGAAGGACGCCGCCCACATGATCGCCGGAGACAAGAACGACGTGTTCACCGACGCCGTCGTCGAGTTCCTCGCGTCGAGCTGAACTCCCCGGCCCCTTCGCAGGAAGGTTTGCGCTCCCCCTCGGTCCGCGTGAGACACTGGGCACATGACCACCAGCGCAGACCTGTACGAACGGATGGCCGGAAAGAACCTCCCGAAGCGTTTCCTGGAGAATCTCGAACGCAATGGTTCGATCGAGGTCGTCAACTGGAAGAACTCCGCAGGCGAGTGGGTCTCGAAGACCTTGGCCGAGGTCGCCGATGACACGGCGCGCCTCGTGACATCGCTCCAGGATCTCGGCGTCGGACAGGGCGACAAGGTCGTGATGATGATCCGCAACCGTCAGGAGTTCCACGCGATCGACCTCGCCGTGCTCTTCTGCGGGGCGACACCGGTGTCGATCTACAACTCCTCGGCGCCCGACCAGATCCAGTACCTGATCAACGACTGCGGAGCGTCGGTTGCCATCCTCGAAGACGAAGCGTTCCTCCAACGGTTCCAGTCGGTGCGGGAGAAGATCCCCACGATCGAGCACTACGTGCTGATCGAGAGCAACGGTGCGGGTGACGACATCGTGAAGTACAGCGACATGATCGCCGCCGAACCGGCCGATCTCGAGGTGGCCGCCGAGAACTCGGAGTTGTCCGACACTGCGACGATCATCTACACCTCGGGCACGACCGGACCACCCAAGGGCGTGATGCTCAGCCACAGCAACATCGCGTGGACCCTCGAATCGGTGGGCGAGTCGATGCGCACCCAGACCGACATCGACGACTTCGCCGGCAAGCGGCACGTGTCCTACCTACCGATGGCGCACGTGATGGAGCGCCTGCTCGGCCACTACTACATGGTCGATTTCGCCACGAAGGTCTACTGCTGCCCCGAGACGTCCCAGATGCCCGCCGTGGTGCGCGAGACGAAGCCGAACGTGTTCATCGGTGTCCCTCGGGTGTGGGAGAAGATGTATGCGGGCGTGAACGCAGCGTTGTCCGCCGATCCCGAGAAGGAGAAGCAGTTCGGCGACGGTGTCGCTGCGGCGATCCCGATCATGGAGAAGATGACCAATGGCACGGCCACCGACGAGGAGGTCGCCACCTGGAACTTCCTCGACGAGGTGGGGTTCAAGGCGATCCGAGGGCTGATCGGGCTCGACGAAGTCGAGATCGGCATCTCCGGCGCTGCACCCATCCCGGCCGAGATCCTGGAGTGGTTCCGGGCGATCGGGGTGCCTCTGTCAGAGGGATACGGCATGTCCGAGACGACTGCGGTGCTGTCGTGGTCGGCAGCGGCCAAGCCTGGCTTCGTCGGGCGGGCGGCAGCGGGAGTCGAGATGAAGATCGCCGAGGACGGCGAGGTGCTCGCACGCGGCGGCAACATGTTCGAGGGCTACTTGGGCCTGCCCGACAAGACCGCCGAGACGATCGACGACGACGGCTGGGTGCACACGGGCGACATCGGCATCATCGACGACGACGGGTACCTCAAGATCGTCGACCGCAAGAAGGAACTGATCATCACCGCCGGAGGCAAGAACATCAGCCCGGCGAACCTCGAGGCGGCGCTCAAGATGATCCCGCTCGTCGGCCAGGCCTGCGCCGTCGGCGAGCAGAAGCCCTTCGTGGCTGCACTCGTCGTGCTCGACCCCGACGCGTCAGCAGCGTGGGCCGCCGAACACGGTCTCGAAGGCGACGACGCATCGATGGAGTCGATGGCCCGCAACCCCGATGTCATCGCCGAGGTCGAAGCCGGCCTCGTCGAAGCGATGGCCGATTTCAACGGTGCCGAGTCGGTCAAGAAGATCAAAGTGCTCGGCGCCGAATGGATGCCCGACACCGACCTCCTCACGCCGACGTCCAAGCTCAAGCGTCGCGGCATCCTCGCCACCTTCGCTGCCGAGATCGACGCCCTCTACGCCAAGTAGTCCATCCCCCTCCGGGCCCGGGCCACGTCAGGCGATCAGGCGGTAGCCGACCCCGCGTGCGGTGACGATGAGCTGCGGGTCATCGGGCTGATCCTCGATCTTGACGCGCAGGCGCCGCACGTGGGCATCCACGAGGCGCGAGTCACCGAGATACTCGTACCCCCACACCCGTTCGAGGAGTTGGTCCCGCGACAACACGGCGCCAGCGTGGTCGGCGAACTCGCACAGCAGACGGAACTCGGTCTTGGTGAGGTTCAACTCCAGGCCACCCTTCAGCACGATCCCCTGCTCCCGGCGCAGTTCGACGTCGCCGAAGACGGACGCCTGCGGGTGTTGCGGGGTGTCCTGGAGGTGGACGCGACGCAGGAGTGACCGGATTCTCGCGGCGAGTTCCTTGGGCACGACCGGCTTGGTGACGTAGTCGTCGGCGCCGGCTTCGAGACCAGCCACCATGTCGACGGTGTCGGTCTGCGCGGTGATGATGATGATCGGCACGATGCTCTTCGACCGCACCGCGCGACACACCTCGAAGCCCGACATGTCGGGGAGACGAAGGTCGAGTAGCACCAGGTCGACCGGTTGCCGGTCGAACGACGCCAACCCTTCCGCACCGTTCGGCGCCTCGCGCACCGAGTACCCCTCGTCCTCGAGCGCCAGCGACAGCGCAAGGCGGATGGCGTCGTCGTCTTCGATGAACAGCAGCGATTCCATGTGGTCCAGACTGTAGATCCCTCGCAGCCCTCACGTGATTCTGTTGCGATCGCGGGACGAACCATCGAGTGATGGTCGAGCCCTCGTAGGTCGTTTCTCGGCGTCGAGACCGTTCACACCCCACGAATGCCCTGCTTGCGGTATGCGGCGAGGGCACGGGGACGAAATCGATCTTCGTTACACGATCCGCACATGACGGGTGGGAGCCCGTCACAGTCGGGGCGTTACATGTTCATTGTTCACGCTGCCCCGGTGAGGTACCTCCCTCCCCCTGGTACCTCACCGGCAGCGGGTGAACCCCCTCCGAAGCGCAGAGCAGTCGGCCACGCTCCCGGAATTCCGCCCTCTTCTGCAACACTGACCCCGTGGCCCGCGACCGTTCACTTCGACTCCGGACCCGGGTCACGCTCTTCTTCGCGTTGATCGCACTCTTCGCCGGTCTCGTGCTGATCGGGGTCACCTACGGGTTCGCCCGCAACAACCTGCTCGAGGAGCGAACCGCATCAGCAAAACTGCAGGCTTTCGACAACGCCGCACTCGTCGCCGAGCAACTCGACTCGATGCTCGTCGCTCCCGACGAGGTGAACATCGGGCTGTACTTCGAAAACGTGCTGAGAACCGAGCCGGGCGGCTTCGCCGTTCTCAGCAACCCCGCACGCGATGCAACTCGAGCCCAGACCGAGATCCTCTCCTTCTCGGACCTGCCGGCCGAACTCGTCGACCGGGTCCAGTCACGCGAATCCGGGCTCGAATTCACGAGCATCGACGGCGACGTGTTCGTTGTCGTCGGCGTGTACATCCGCCGCCATGACACCGGCTACTTCGAGGCCTTCCCCGCCGAAAACGAAGGATCCACTCTCACCGCCCTTCTCACCGCCCTTGCCCTGGGCGGGCTCGGAACGCTGGTTCTGGCAACACTGTTCGGATTCTCCACCAGCCGTCGCTTACTGCGCCCGTTGAGCCGCGTCGCGGATGCCGCCGAGAACATCGCGTCGGGAGGCCTCGACACCCGACTCGACAGCGAGAGCGACCCTGACCTCGACCGACTCGCCAGTTCGTTCAACGAGATGGCGGATGCCGTGCAGACACGCCTCGAGCGCGAGGCCCGGTTCGCCTCCGACGTGAGCCACGAACTCCGCTCTCCCATCACCGCTCTGACCGCTGCCGTCGAGGTCCTCGATGCCCGTCGCGAGGACATTCCCGAACGCACTCAGCAGGCGCTGGAGATCGTGGTGAGTCAGGTGCGGCGCTTCGACAGCATGGTGATCGACCTCTTGGAGCTGTCCCGACTCGACGCAGGGGCGACCGACCTGAACGTCGAGACGCTCGACATCATCGATCTCACACATCGGGTGGCTGCCCGGTTCGGCAGCCCTGACATCGACGTCGATGTCCACAAGCGGACGCCACGCGAACTCAATGTCGACAAGGTCAGGTTCGAACGGGTACTGGGCAATCTGATCGAGAACGCCAACCATCACGGCGGTGGCGCGCTGCGCGTGGAAGTGGTCCCGTCGCGCAACCGCATGCTGCGATTCGCGGTCGAGGACGGTGGACCGGGCGTCGCCCGGAGCGAACGCGATCGGATCTTCGAGCGCTTCGCTCGTGGGAGCGCGGCGCGCCACCGCATCGGGACGGGTCTCGGTCTCGCCCTGGCGTCGGAGCACAGCATTGCCATGGGTGGCGCCATCTGGGTCGAGGACCGCATCGGCGGAGGCGCCCGGTTCGTGTTCGAGATCCCGATCAGGAAGGCAGAAGCATGAATCGGATCCGAGCCACGGGCGCCGCCGTCGTCCTGACCGTCGGCCTCGCGTCGGGTTGCGGCGTTCCCACCGGTCCGGAGAGTCTCCAGGAGATCGACGGCGCCGATGTGCCCAACCGGTTGAACGAAACCACGACCACGACGACCACCACGACGGTGCCGGCGACCACGACCACGACGACTCTGCTCGACACCCCGGAGACGACGACGACCACGACGGAAGCTCCCGCACCGACCGAGATCGTCGACATCTTCTTCGTCTCACGTGGCCAACTCACGGCCAAGCCGTTCACCGTTCTGGCCCCGGTGAGCGCCAACGAGTTGATCGACCTGCTCGAGGCGGGGCCGGGGGCCGATGTCGACCTGCTCGACACCGAGATCCTCCCGAATCTGATCGAGACGACCTTGGTGGACAACGGCATCCTGACGATCGAACTGAACGACCTGGTGTTCGAACGCATCGCCGTGCGCGATCAGCGCGAGGCAATCGCTCAGATGGTGCTGACGTTCCTCACGAACCTGCGCGGCGTCGGACAGGCGGTGTTCACGATCGATGACGTGCGACAAACCGTTCCGATCGACGTGAGCCGGGTCACCGACCAACCGGTGTCGCTCGACGACTTCGAATCGGTGCTCGTCAACTCGGACCCCGTCGACGAGACCGACGAACCGGTCACCACGACCGACCCGGTCACCGATGTCGCGACGAGCACTCCCTGAGCACACGACGCTCTCGGTTCAGTAGCCGAGGCGTTCGACGCGTTCGGGTTTTCGCTGCCAGTCCTTGTCGACCTTCACCCGAAGTTCCAGATAGACGCCGTCGGGAAGCTGCTTGCGGGCTCGCTCCCCCGCCTGCTTGAGGATGCTGCCGCCCTTTCCGATGACCATCCCCTTCTGACTGTCGCGTTCGACGATGATGTCGACGCGGATGCGGGGCCATTCCCACTCCACGACCTGCGTGGCGATGGAGTACGGCAACTCGTCGTGGGTCACCGCCAGCAGCTGCTCTCGGACCAGCTCGGCGACCCATCGCTCCTCGGGCTGATCGCTCACCTGATCGTCCGGGAAGTACTGCGGGCCGAGCGGCAGCCCCGCGGTGAGGTGGTCGACGAGCCCGGCCAACCCGTCCTTCGTGAGCGCCGACACCGGGAAGTACTCCTTGGCTCCCAGTTCGCTCGCGGCCGTGAGCATCGCCAGCACCTGCTGGGGCTTGGCCCGGTCGATCTTGTTGACCACGACGATCGTCTCCGCGAGATCGAGTTTCGACGCGACCCACCGGTCGCCCTTGCCGAACGGCTTCGTCGCGTCGAGCACGAACGCCACGACGTCCACCCCGGCCTCCTCGTCATCTCGCGTGACGCTCTCCAGAGCGGTCGCATTCACCCGGGCGCCGAGGGCGGTGACCGGCTTGTGGATGCCGGGCGTGTCGACGAACACGATCTGACTGTCGTCGCGGGTGAACACCCCCATGATCCGGTGACGGGTGGTCTGGGGCTTGTCACTGATGATGCTGACCTTGCGACCGCAGATCGCATTGACGAGCGAGGATTTGCCGACGTTCGGACGCCCCACGAACGTGACGAACCCCGAACGGAACGTGTTCTCGTCGTGGTCGGACGGCCACGCGGCGGTGGGGAGGGAAGCCGACTCGTCGGTCGTGTGCGTTTCGTCGGCCATTCACCCAGTCTGGCAAGCTGCGATCCATGACGCGCATGATCGAAGGAATCGACGGAATGAAGGCCCTCGTGGGCGAGCACCTCGGGTACTCCCCGTACGTGGAGATCACCCAGGAGCAGGTCAACACGTTCGCCGAGGCAACGGGTGACCACCAGTGGATCCACGTCGACGTGGAGAAGGCGAACGCCGGCCCGTTCGGCGGCCCGATCGCCCACGGCTACCTCACCCTCTCGCTCGGGCCGATGCTCTCGCCGCAGATCTTCGGTGTGTCGGGCATCTCGATGGGCGTCAACTACGGCGCCGGCAAGGTCCGCTTCCCCTCCCCCGTCCCCGTCGGCTCCAAGCTCCGCCTGGGCGCCACGCTGCAGTCCGTCGAGGATGTCGACGGCGGCGCGCAGGTCACCATGGTGTTCGTGTTCGAGGTCGAGGGTGCGCCCAAGCCCTCGTGCGTCGCCGAGGTCATCTTCCGCTACTACTCCTGATCGTGGGTGCTGATCGCGACCTGACCGCAGGCTCCTGCGGGAACGAGACGGTGTGACGATGGATGCAACGCCCGACATCTCGCTCGCCGAGGTCCACGAGGCGATCGGAGCGACGCGTCCCGACGAGGAGTGTCTCGTGTTCCGGGACCGACGCTTCACGTGGTCCGAGGTGCAGGACCGGACGCGACGCTTCGCCAACCACCTGATCGCTCGGGGGCACGGTTGTTCGACCGAGCGAGGCGAACTCGACGGCCACGTGTCGGGCCAGGACCACCTCGCGATCTACCTGCACAACGGCAACGAGTACCTCGAAGTGATGCTCGGGTCGCTCAAGGCGCGGGTGGCGTCGCTGAACGTCAACTACCGCTACGTGGCCGAGGAATTGCGGTACCTGCTCGCCGATTCGGCCGCCACGGCGATCGTGGTCCATTCGGTTTTCGCCCCGACGCTCGCCGAAGTCCTCGATGAAGGCACCACGATCCGCACGATCCTGCAGGTTCCCGACGACTCCGGCAACGACCTGCTCCCGGGTGCCGAGTGGTACGAGGACGCGCTCGCTGTCTCGTCGGGCGAGAGACCGGATGTCGAGTGGAGCCCCGACGACCTCTACATGCTGTACACGGGCGGTACGACCGGCATGCCGAAGGGCGTGATGTGGCGCAACGGTGATGCCATGCGTTCATGCTTCGGAGGTTCGCCGACCGCCACGTCGGTCGAGGAGTTCGTCGCCGAGGCGACCACGGGACTCAAGTCGCTGATCGGCCCCCCATTCATGCACGGAGCCGGCCACTGGATCGCGTTCCGGACGTGGCTCGGTGGTGGCACCGTCTTCGTGCCATCAGTCCCCGAGCGCCTCGACCCGGACGACGTCTGGTCCACCATCGAGCGCGAAGGACTCAACTTCTTGTTGATCGTCGGCGACGCCTTCGCTCGTCCACTGCTCGATGAACTCGACCGCACCAGTGCCGAGCGTGACCTGAGTTCGCTCTCCGTGATCCTCTCGGGTGGCGCGGCACTCTCGGCCCCGCTGAAGCAGGAGTTCCTCGCTCACCTCCCGACCTTGATGGTGATCGACGGTCTCGGATCGTCGGAGGCCGGCGGGCAGGTGTCGCACGTGTCGGCCGGTGGGCAGGCGTCGACGGGGACCTTCGAGTTGACGCCGGGCAACGTGGTGCTGTCCGCCGACCTCGACGCCGTCCTCGAACCGGGGCACGACGAGATCGGTTGGCTGGCCAAGTCGGGACTCATCGCGCTCGGATACCTCGGCGACCCGGACAAGACCGCCCGGACGTACCCGGTCGTGGACGGTGTCCGCTACGCGGTGCCGGGCGATCGGGCCCGTGTGCTCGATGACGGTGTCGGCGGACTGGGAATCGTCGAACTGCACGGGCGCGACTCGGTCACCATCAACTCCGGCGGCGAGAAGATCTTCGCGGAGGAGGTCGAGGCGGCGATCAAGGCGCACCCGGCGATCTACGACTGCGTCGTGGCCGGGCGACCGAGTGAACGCTGGGGCAGCGAGGTCGTGGCCGTCGTGCGCATCCGTGCCGATCACCAGGCGACCGACGACGAACTCCTCGCCGAGGCGCAGAAGCACATCGCCCGGTACAAGCTGCCCAAGGAGATCGTTCGCGTCGACGAGATCGTCCGCTCGCCGAGTGGCAAGGCCGACTACCGGTGGGCACGAAGCATCGCGACGATGTGATCGCATGATGACGATGACCGCAGCGATGGACGCCACATGACGATGCACCTGGACGCGGCGACGGTCGAACCGCTCCTGACCTGGTCGGGGGTGATCGATGCGCTCGTCGACGGTCACACCCTCGCGCGCGCCCAGATCGACGACTCGCTCCTGCGACGCAAGAACGACAGCATGCTGAGCAGGGTGGCGTTCCTCGACGGCCTCGGCGCACTCGTCAAGACCGCCACGGTGTTTCCCGCCAACGCCGAGAGCGACCGGCCCGTGGTCAACGGCACGGTCTCGCTGTTCTCCGACACGACCGGCGAAGTGGATGCCACGATCGACTTCCACCTGCTGACGAAGTGGAAGACCGCAGCAGGCTCGGCGCTTGCGGCGAGCCGGCTGGCTCGCCCGGACAGCACGCGCATCCTGATCGTCGGGTCCGGCACCGTTGCGGCGTCGATGGTCGATGCCTACCGGGCCGTGTTCCCCCACGCCACCATCACGATCTGGAGTCGAACGGCGGCGAACGCGAGCCGACTCGCCGTAGCGACAGGCGCGTCGGCGACGGACGACCTCGTCGGCGCCGTCGGGGCAGCCGACGTGATCTGCACGGCCACGATGTCACAGCGTCCGGTCCTGCGAGGACGGTGGCTGAGAGCGGGTCAGCACGTCGACCTCATCGGTGGCTACCGCACCGACATGCGCGAGACCGACGACGAGGCCATGGCGAAGGCCTCGGTCTTCGTCGACAGCACTCGCAGCGCCATGGACGTCGGCGACATCCTCGCGCCTCTGTCCGACAAGGTCATCACCACGCGCCAGCTCGTCGACTTCGGTGGATTGGCGAACGGCACATTCACCCGGACGTCCGACGACGAGATCACGATCTGCAAGAACGCCGGCGGTGCCCACCTCGACCTGATGGTGGCGCGCCACATGTACGACCTCGCCGCTGCGTGACCCTGGCGAACACCTCGATTTTCTCGGCAGCATCCACACCCGGTCATCTATGGTCTGACCAGGACTTCAACGAACACTGCGAAAGGCGGACCTCATGGGTCTCATGGACAAACTCAAAGGCGAACTCGTCGACATCATCGAGTGGATCGACGATTCGCGCTCGACGCTCGCATGGCGGTTCCCCCGCTACCAGAACGAGATCAAGAACGGCGCACAGCTGATCGTCCGTGAGGGTCAGAAGGCCGTGTTCGTGTACCGCGGTGCCCTGGCCGACCAGTTCGAGCCCGGCCACTACGAATTGAAGTCCGAGAACCTGCCGATCCTGTCGACCCTGCAGGGGTGGAAGCACGGATTCGACAGCCCGTTCCGCTCCGAGGTGTACTTCATCAACACTCGCCCCGTCACCGACCTGCGCTGGGGCACCCCGCAGCCGGTCACGGTGCGCGATCCCGACTTCAAGATGGTGCAGGTTCGCGCGAACGGGCTCTGTGTGGTGAAGATCGTCGATGTCGGCATCTTCCTCAAAGAGGTCATCGGCACCGATTCGGCAGTCGAGGTCGAGGAGATCGCCGAACTGCTCCGTCGCGTGATCTCGATGGCGTTCTCCGACATGGTCACCCAGAGCGGGCTCGGTGCGATCGACCTGCAGGGCCAGCAGGTCGCCCTGTCGGGTCGCCTCGCCGAGTTCGTCCAGGAGCGCGTCGACGACGAGTTCGGGCTGGCGATCCCCGAGATGACGATGAACATCTCGCTGCCCGACGAGATCACCCAGGCGATGACCCGTGGCGTGGCCAAGGGCGTGGAGGCATCGGGCTTCGTCGAGAACGTCGACCTCGACAAGTACCAGCAGGCCCAGGCCGCCGATGCGATGCTCGCCGCCGCCCAGACCGAGGGTGGCAGCGTCATGGGCGACATCATGCAGATGGGGATGGGAGTCGCCATGGCCGGCCAGATGGCGAATCAGATGGGCGGGGTCGGTCAGCCGGCACCCGCCGCTCAGCCGGCCGTGGTGGTGAACCCGGGTGGAGCTCCGCCTCCGCTCCCGGGCCAGACGATGTACCACGTCGATCACGGCGGCAACCCGGGTGGCCCGTACAACATGGCGCAGATGCAGCAGGGCATCCAGGGCGGCCAGGTCACCGGACAGACCCTCGTGTGGGCACAGGGCATGGCGGCCTGGTCTCCCGCCCAGTCCGTCCCCGAACTGCAGGCGCTGTTCGCTGCGCCGCCCCCCATGCCCCCGACCTCGGCGACACCCCCACCGGTCCCGACCGCTCCGGACTCCCCTGTACCCGAATCCGCCCCCGACTCCCCCGCGCCGGACCCCTCCGGCGAGTAGACCATGAGCGATTCACCTCCCCCGGTACCACCTGGGTCCCAGCCACCGCCTCCTCTGGAGCCACCACCGCCTCAGGGAGAACCTGCGGCCGCCGGATTCGATCCCGGTGCGGCCCTGCGCAAGGGTTCCGACGCTCACGAGCAGGAGTCGTTGGCGATGAAGCACGCCACCGAGCAGTCGCGGACGTATCCGTGCGGCGCCTGCGGCGGCGAACTGCACTTCGACATCCCAACACAACTGCTCAAGTGCGCGCACTGCGGGAACACCCACGAACTCGTCGAGGCCGGCGGCGAGGTGCGTGAACGCGATCTGCGCGAGGCGCTGCGACTCGTGCGTGACGGGAAGGTCGCACGAACGGCCAACTTCCTCGACGGCGAGAAGGAGGTCGTGTGCCAGAACTGTGGTGGTCACACCACGTTCACCGGCACGCTGACCGCCGACAAGTGCCCGTACTGCGCCACGCCCATCCAGCGCGACGACGTGCATGCGGCTCCCGATCGACTCCCCGTCGATGCCGTCCTCCCGTTCTCCGTCGACCGCAAGTCCGCCGAGGGATTGATCGACAAGTGGATCAACGGCCGGTGGTTCGCTCCGTCGGAGTTCAAGACCTACAACCGGACCGGTTCGTTCCAGAGCGTGTACATGGCGTACTTCACCTACGACGCCGACACCACCACCCAGTACAGCGGCCAACGCGGCACCACTCGTACCCGCACCGTCGGCAGCGGAGACAACCGGCGCACCGAGACCTACACCACGTGGGCGAACGTCCGGGGCGCGGTGAACAACGCATTCGACGACATCCCGATCCTGGCCAACGAGGGTTTCGAGAAGAAGCGCATCGACAAGCTCGAGCCGTGGCCGACGCACGACGCCAAGCCGTACTCGGCCGAGTATGCGGCGGGGCACCTCGCACGCACGTACGACAACGATGTCGAGGAATGCCTCGGTGAGGCGACCACGATCATGGAAGGCGAGATCCGCTCCACGATCCACCGCGACATCGGTGGCGACCGAGAACCGGTGATGTTGCGCCATCTCCAATCCACGATCCCAAGTGAGCGACGCCATGAGTCCGGCCGGCAGGTGTTGGACTTCTCGAATGAGCGCCGTCACCACGGACGTCGTGTCCTTT
>JBBSOH010000063.1:0-16670 GCA_038259945.1 Acidimicrobiales bacterium | reverse complement strand
CCATCTCCCCGAAGACCGCCGAGAACCACGTACGCAACATCCTCGGCAAGCTGCACCTCAGCCGACGCAGCGACCTCGTCCGCTACGCCGTCGAACACGGCCTCGACTGAAACCATTCGGTGTCAGACACCGTTTGACAACCATTCGGTGTCTGACACCGATTGACAGGGTGGTCTGGCATCATTGGTTGTGGCACCTCGGGTGTCGTCCGATCGACTTAGGACTGCAAATGTTGACCTCATCGTGATGAACGAGTGGACAGAACGACGTCGTCGTACGATCCGGTGCAGCCTGCTCGTCGCCTCGCTGGCAGTCGGCGGCGTCATCGTCTCCAGCGCGTCCTCACGAGCCGCCGAGGCCGATTCCGCTGCAGCGACCGTCTCCGACCCAGCGCCACTGCCCGGGCTCCGGCGCGCCGAGCGCGTGTCGGCTCCCCGACTCGTGTCACCGCGAACCGAGGTGTTGCAGGCCGGCGTCGTCGGAATCAACAGAGAGAACGACACGTTTCCGCAGACCGACATCTCCGTGGCCGCGATCGCTGAGGTCGGGAACACGATCTACGTGGGCGGAAAATTCACCCAGGTCGAGATCGCAGCGACAGGTCAGCGCTTCGACCAGCGGTTCCTGGCTGCCTTCGATCGCTCCACAGGCGCCTGGATCGACTCGTTCCGACCGACGATCGACGGGAACGTGTGGGATCTGAAGGCCACCGGCGACGGCCGACTCCTCGTGGCCGGACAGTTCTCGAGCGTGAACGGCCAGCCGAACACGACCGGGGTCGCCATGTTGGATGCCGCCAGCGGATCCCTCGACCCGACGTGGCGGGTCTCGCTCGGCCTGACGGGCAGTCCCCGCTGGCCGATCGCCCGGGCGCTCGACATCGAGGACGGCAATGTCTACATCGGTGGCAACTTCACCCGGATCACCGGCTCCGACGGCACGACCAGGCAGGTGATCCAGACCGCACGCGTGCGCCTGGCAACCGGCCTCGTCGATCCGTCGTTCGTGCCCGATTTCGGCGGGATCGTGTTCGACATCGACGCTGCCGCAGGACGCGTCTACGTCGCTGGCAACTTCTTGTTCGTGAACGGGGCCGAGTCGATCGGAATCGGCGTGCTGAATGCGTCGGACGGGTCGCGCGTCGACGGACTCCGACCCAGGTTTCGAACGAGCGACGACATCACCCGGAACTACCAGCAAGCAGTCCTCGTTCTCGACGGTCAGGTCTGGCAGGCGGGTTCGGAACACAGCCGCCAGGTGTATCGACTGAGCGACAACGCGCTGATCCGGTCCTGGATCAGCGACCCGTTCGGCGACGGCCAGGCGCTCGCCACCCTGAACGGCATCGTGTACTCCGGGAGCCATGCCAACAGTGGGACGCGGCTGTACCAGGATGCCCGTCACTTTCCCGGGCTCGACGGTGCGACCAGCAGCAAACCCATCATCTGGATGGAGGCATTCAGCACCGTGGGTCCCGAACACCTCGCCTGGTCCCCCCAGATCGGCACCCAGAACGGCGAGGGCAGCTGGGAGTTGTTCGCCGACTCGACGGGATGTCTCTGGACCGGCGGAGACTTCGACCGTGGCAGTTTCGACGGCGCCACGCCTCGATACGTCCAAGGGTTCGCCAAGTTCTGTCCGTGATCGGTGGCTCTCGCGCTCAGTGACCCGGGAACGCTCCCTGCAGCGACGCAGCGGTGAGCGTGTTCTCCAGCAGACAGGCGATGGTCATCGGCCCGGTGCCCCCTGGCATCGGGGTGATCCAGCCGGCGACTTCGGCGACTGGCTCATAGTCGACGTCACCGACGATGCCCGCCTCGGTCCGCGACACACCGACGTCGATGACAGCGGCGCCTGGCTTGACCATGTCGGCCGTGATCATGCGGGCCTGGCCTGCAGCACCGATGACGATGTCGGCTTCGCGCACGACTGCGCCCATGTCAGCGGTGCGCGAGTGCGCCATGGTGACCGTGGCGTCTGCGCCCTTGCGGTTGAGGAGCAGTGAGAGCGGGAGCCCCACCAGCGTGGAGCGGCCGATCACGACCGCTCGCTTGCCCGAGGTGGGCACCTCGTACTTCTCGAGCAACCGCATCACTCCGAGCGGGGTGCAACTCACCAGGCCCGGTCGGTTGCGCACGAGTCGCCCCATCGATCGCTCGGTGAGCCCGTCGACGTCCTTCTCGGCCGGCACGAGGTCGAGCACCGGTTCGGGGTCGAGACCGTCGGGCAACGGCAACTGGACGAGGATCCCGTGGACCGATGGATCGTCGGCGAGTTCCCTGACAGCGGCTTCCACCTCGGCCTGACTCGCGGTGGCCGAGAGTTCGGTGTGGCGTGAGACCATGCCCGCCTCGGCGGCCTTCTTGTGCTTGCTGCTCACGTAGCGTCGACTCGGGCCGTCATCGCCGACGAGGACGGTGGCGAGACAGATCTCGGGCGATCCGGCTGACGTGATCCTCGCGGCCAGGCCGGAGACGATCTCGTCCCGCAGCGCATTTCCGTCCATCACGATCGCAGCCATGCGCGCACGTTACTGGCCCGAAATCGGTCGGAGCGGCTCGCCCCGAGGGGTGAGCCGCTCCGGCCACGTGGATCGGTCGTTCGAGTGGATCAGCCCGCTTCGGAGTGGGTGACCGCAGTTTCACCCATCCACTCGCGCAACGTGTTCTTCAGCTTGGTCTGCTGGATGAACAGGTCCTGCTCGGCAGCGACCTCGCCCGCCGCCTGAGGCGCCTTCAGATAGAAGCTGAGCCACTCCTGCACGCCCGACGAGCCGGCGCGATGTGCGAGGTCCATGAAGAGTGCGAGGTCGAGCACGATCGGTGCGGCGAGGATCGAGTCGCGGCACAGGAAGTCGACCTTGATCTGCATCTCGTAGCCGAGCCAGCCGAAGATGTCGATCGCGTCCCAGCCCTCCTTGTTGTCGCCGCGAGGCGGGTAATAGTTGATCCGCACGACGTGGTCGATGTTGCCGTAGAGGTCGGGGTAGACCTCAGGCTGCAAGATGCCGCCGAGCACACCGAGCTTGCTCATCTCCTTGGTCTTGAAGTTCTCCGGGTCGTCGAGCACCTCGCCGTCACGGTTGCCGAGGATGTTCGTGGAGTACCAGCCGCGCAGACCGAGCATGCGGGCCTTGAAGCCCGGAGCGAGCATCGTCTTCATCAGGGTCTGGCCCGTCTTGAAGTCCTTGCCGGCAATCGGCACTCCGTTGCGCTTCGACAACTCGATCATGCAGTCGAGGTCGGTGGTGAGGTTCGGGGCGCCGTTGGCGTAGGGAATGTCGCTCTGCAGCGCGGCGTAGCAGTAGATCTGCGATGGCGAGATGTTCTCGTCGTTGTCGCGTAGACCCTGCTCGAACGCCTCGACAGTGGCGTGGACGTCGGACGGCTCCTGGTAGGCCTCGGTCGACCCGCACCAGACGATGACGAGGCGGTCACAGCCGTTCTCCTCCTTGAACCGCGCCATGTCCGCGATCAGAGCCTCGGCCTGATCCCACTTGTTCGAGATGTCCTTCACCCGTACACCGTCGAGGCGGCTCACCCAGCGCTGGTCGAACACGGCCTCCATCGGCACGATGCCCTCCATCTCCTTGGAGACCGCGTCGAGGTCCTTGCCCTGCAGCACTCCGGCGGTCGTGGCGGCTTCCATGGCGTTGGGCGAGATCGGATCCCAGCCACCGAAGACGATGTCGTCGA
The DNA here is from genome assembly GCA_038259945.1 of Acidimicrobiales bacterium. Classification (GTDB taxonomy): domain Bacteria; phylum Actinomycetota; class Acidimicrobiia; order Acidimicrobiales; family Ilumatobacteraceae; genus Ilumatobacter_A. The sequence goes on along the minus strand of JBBSOH010000063.1, from coordinate 12,975 downwards.
GGCTGGCGAGTGGCACGAACTCACGGATGAGGGGGTTGCGGTCCTCCTCCTTGGTGCCGAGGCGGATGTGGGCCATCTGGCTCACCGACCCGATCGGGGCGTGGGTGCCGTTGCGAGCGGCGATGACGCCGGCGATGAACGTGGAGGCCACGGCGCCCATGCCGGGGGTGAGCACACCGAGCTTGCCGGTGGCGGGAGCGATCTGTCGAGCTGTCATCGTCCCAAGCTAAGCATCTGTTCACGACTTGTCCATTTGGTGAAGCATGACTTCACATTTGCGCATGGGTACTCTGCCAGGGTGTCGACCGCCCGATCCGATCGCTCGAGCCATCAGGGGCCGTTCGTCGACCGCCCTCTGCTTCCGGACATCACGATGCGCCAACTCGAGTACCTCGTCGCGATCGACGACGCTCCGACGTGGGCGGCTGCGGCGGAGCGGGTCGGAGTGAGCCCGTCGGCACTGTCCCAGGGTTTGGCCGAACTGGAACGACGCATCGGCGTCGAACTGTTCGAGAACGTGGGCCGTCGACGCGTCCTGCGAGCCACTGCCAGACCCGTTCTCGACCACGCCCGTCAAGTCGTCACACTCACCACCGACCTGACCCGATGGTCCACACGGCTGCGCGACGGAACGAGCGGCAGCGTTCGCCTCGGCATGGTCGACGTGGCCGCCGTGGTCCACTTCCCCGACGTGCTGAGGTCGTTCCGCTCCGAGCGCAGCGACGTCGACCTGATGCTCTCGGTCGCTCCCTCCCGCGCTCTGCTCGACGATGTGGCGCGTGGCCGCCTCGACCTGGCTGTGTGCGTCGAACCACCCGAGCCGCTCCCGGGCATCGACACCGTGTCGTTGTTGAGCGAGACGCTCGTGGTCTACGCCCCGCCGACCACGGTCATCGGCGCACCGTCGACGTGGGGCCCGTGGGTGCTGTTCCCGTCGGACTCCCACACCCGCCGCGCCGTGGAGGAGCGACTCGTCGAAGTGGGAGCCAGAGTCGACATCGCCGCCGAGTCCCACCAACCCGATGTACTGCGCGAGATGGTGCAACTCGGCCTGGGGTGGACGGTTCTGCCGCGCACCCAGGGCGAGACGGCCCAGGCCGGACTGGTGGTGGGCGACCGACTGCTCAAGCGGAAACTGGTACTCGCTCGGCGATCACGGTCGGTCCACGACCCCGCCGCCGACGACCTCGCCACCCGGTTGCGTCGGCGCCCCCAGCCCGCCTGAAGCGACCTCGCGAATCCTGGGCTCGGCCGCGATCACCTCCGACGGGCACGGGCCTCGACGAACGGTCGGATCAGGCCGGCGTGAGCAGCACGTCGTGGCGCGGTCCGTCGGGTGCACCCAACTGGAAGCCGATGGTCGGTCCGGCGCAGTCGAACGGCGCACCGTTGATCGGCGCCGAGTCGAGGATCCCGTTGGCGAAGTCACTCCCACTCAACGTCACACCGGCGATGGTGATGGTGACGTCGAGGTCGCTCGAGCCGAGGGTCGTCACGACCAACCCGTCGACCACGTCCCATGTGCCCGTGACCGTTCCCGACGTCTGACCCGTGCCGGTCTGACCGGCCACGTCGATCGTCAGATCGAAGTCCCCGACGTAGGTGTAGTCGGTCTCACCGAACGACAACAGCACGTTGCCGACGATGTCGAAGTCCGGAGAGGGGCCGTCGACCGCCAGATTCGCTTCGAGTGCGTCGTAGTAGCCGTTCATCTCGTCCTGGGAGATCACCCAGTCCCCCACGAGGCACGACGAATCGCCGGCCGCTGCGGGATCGACGGAAGCAGAGATCGGTGCTGCCTCCTCGGCCGGCGCCGGGTCGGCGACCGGCGCGTCGGTGGTGTCCACATCGGGCTCCGTGGTCGCCGGCTCCGTTGCTTCTGGTGCTGTTGCTTCCGGAGCCGTCGCTTCTGGTGCTGTCGCTGGCGACTCCGTGACCGACGGACTCGTGTCCGGGACGGTGCCGTCGACGGGGGCATCCGTCGGGGCAGTGCCGGAGGCGTCATCGCTGCCGCCTCCACACGCCGACAGCACCAGGACGGCGGACGCCAGGCCGAGGGTGGCGACTCGCTGGAAGGATCGTGGCGAACGTGAAGTCATGCGGACATCATCGCAAACGAGCGCAGGCCGCGCGGGCGATATTCCTTCGCAGGTCAGACCGTCGGTGTGCCGCCGGCGAGCACCGTTGCGAGCTGTTCGGTGTCCACGTTGCCGCCACAGAGGACGAACGCACTGTGGGCGCCACGCTGAGACGGTGGCTCCGACAGGAGCCCGGCCAGTGCAATGGCGCCAGCCGACTCGGCGACATTGTGCGTGGTCCGGAAGACTGTGCGCATCGCCTCGGCGACGGAGTCGTCCGACACCGAGATCACCCGGGCTGCACCGGCGATGACACCGGCCATCGACTGCGGGTCGGGCGAACGCGTCGCCACACCGTCGACGAACGTGGCTGCGGTCGGTGTGGTCGTGAGCGTGCCGGACTCGAAGGTGAGCTTCGTGGCAGGAGCGCGATCGGACACCACGCCGACCACCCTGGTGTCGAGGCCGAGCAGGTCGCGTACGGCGATGACCGCGTTGATTCCCGAGCCCATCCCCACCGGCACGTACACCGTGTCGATCGGGCCTGACCCCTCGAGGAGTTCGAGCGCATAGGTCGCGACACCGAGCACCAGGTCGCGGTGGAAGGGCGGGACCGCTTCGAGATCGTGGTCGACGGCATGGGCGGCCGACGCCTGGCGCGCCGCCTCGAAGTCCTCGCCGTGTTCGATCACGGTGGCGCCGAGTGCCCGCATCGCTGAGTTCTTGTCGACGCTGTTGCCGTGGGGCACGAAGATCGTCACGCTGCGCTTGTGGACCCGGCCGGCGAACGCCAGGCTCTGGCCGTGGTTGCCACGGGTTGCGCTGACCACCCCCGGCACGTGCGGCCGCTCCCGGACCAGCCGATCGAAGTACACCAGGCCACCGCGCACCTTGAAGGCGCCGACGGGCGTGTGGTTCTCGTGTTTGACAGTGACTTTCGAACCTGCGTGCGCTGTCAGCATCGGCCACTCGAACTGGGGCGTCGGCGGAACGTGACGTCGAACGACGCGTATCGCTTCGTCGAGGTCGGTGCGAGTGAGTGTCAGGGCCGGGGGAAACGGCGGGGAGGTCTCAGGCATCGTCGCCAGGATGCCCGGTCGGAGGGGTGAGGCGCAATCGGGTTGTCGATCCCACGTGAACTGCGTCCTCGGTGACCACCAGGTCGAGTCGGACGTCGTGGTCCTCGGTCGGGACGCTCTCGACCATCTGAGCTGCGAACGCGATCCCGATCGTGACGGCGTCGTCACGTCGAGCCGGAAGGAACCGGTCGTACCACCCGCCGCCCTGACCGACCCGAGCTCCGTCGGCCGTGAACGCAGTCCCGGGAACGATGATCACGTCGGGCCACGAAGCGTCGACTCCGTCCTCGGGCACGGCAGTCTCGATCCCCCGTTCGACGCACCACGAGAGCAGACCGTGGGTCTCGACCTCACCGACGATCGAGTCGTAGACGAGCAACCGCCGAGCGTCGATGACGACGTCGAGCGACACCAACCGGTCGAGGATCCGCGCCGAACGTTCGGTTCGGTCGGTGAGGCCTCGGCGCATCGTGCGCATTCGCCGCCGTAGATCGCGTTTCGCCTCGACGACCGAGGACGGACTCGCCTCGTTCTGGTCGGGCATGGATCGGCAGCGTACAGTTCGAGGCGATGAGCGATCAGACGAACGAACCATCCGGGGTCAGTGAAACAAGCGATGTGAGCTTCGATGCCGGACACTTCCGGACGGTGCTGGGCCACTTCCCCACCGGGGTCACCATCGTGTCCGGCATGAACGCCGAGGGAGCACCACACGGCTTCACCATCGGGTCGTTCACGTCGGTGTCGCTCGATCCGCCGATGGTCGGCTTCCTCCCACAGATCGGTTCCACCACGTGGGAGGAGATGGCTCCGTCGGGCAACTTCTGCGTCAACGTGCTCAGCGACCAGCAGAGCGATCTCTGCTGGAAGTTCGCCAAGTCGGACAACGACGCCACCCGCTTCGACGGCGTCGACTGGCACGCTGCTCCGTCGGGCGCCCCGATCCTCGATCGGGCGGTGGCGTGGATCGACTGCTCGGTCGAGCACGTGTACGACATGGGCGACCATCACTTCGTTCTCGGGCGGGTCGGCGCACTCGATGCCGACGCCGACCACGACGGTGAGCCACCCGTCCCCCTGCTCTTCTTCAAGGGCACGCTGGGCGGTTTCGCAGCCGAAGGCTGATTCGATGGCGACATGAGTCGATCGTCGATCAACGAACGAACCCCGATCGCCGCAGCCGTCGACGCCGGCATCGTCACCGCCTTCGTCGCCATCGGACGCAACAACCACGACGAGGACCCCGGCGTGATCGGGCTGCTGTCGACCGCCGCGCCGTTCCTCGTCGGGCTCGCCATCGCATGGCTGGTGGCCTGCGCATGGAACGACCCGATGCCGATCCGCAAGGGCCTGATCATCTGGCCGGTCACCGTGGCCGTCGGCATGATCGGCCGACGACTCGTCGGAGACGGCACCGCACTGTCGTTCGTGATCGTCGCCACCGTGTTCCTCGGCGTCACCCTCGTCGGCTGGCGCGCCGCACGACTCGCCATCGTTGCGAAACGCCACACCATCTGACCGTCTGACCGTTTGACGCGTTCGGCCGTCGGTGTCTGACACCGTTCACCCCGTTCACGCCGTCTGGATGTCGACGCGGGGCCGTCGGTGTCTGACACCGTTCGCCCCGCTTGCCCGTTCACACCGTTTGGATGGCGCCGCCGGTTCCGGGTCAGCGGTCGACGACGACGACCCGATCGCTGCTGCTGCGGCCGAACACCTCGGGGGCGTAGATCTCCTCGGCGCGGGTCGGTGGGACGACGAACTCGCCGGGCGTGGTGGCTCGGGCGACGTAGGTGTACTCGTACGTGCCACCAGGCAGGTAGCTGGTGAACGCCTCGGCGCGGTCGTCGCGCAGGTTCTGGTACTCGTACCACTGCCACCACCACGAGCCGTCGTACGTGACGCTGGCATCGTCGGCCGGAACGGTGAGCGAGGTGGCGAGCGCCGGATTGACCGCTTCGAGTCCGGCCGGCAAGGGGTCGATCAGTGCGACGTGCGTGCGGCGAGCGTCGGCCACCATGGTCAGGCGTACCCGCACCGTGGCTCCGGCGGCGATCTCCCACGTTCCGTCCGGTCGACGGGTCACGTCGCCGGGATCGTCGACGGCCTCGTAGCTCCGCTCCACGACGAACCCTTCGTCACGCGGGTCGAGGTCGAGATCGTCGGGCGCGTACCGTAGCGCGAGTCGGTAGTACAGCCGACCCGCACCGTCCTTGTCGAGCACCAGGTCCACGTCGCCGTTGGCGATCAGTTCCGACGTCGGCACGGTGGTGAGGTTCGTGTCCGTCGATCGGCCGCGGAACTCGGACTCGACGGCGTAGGTGTCGCCGAGCCAGGCGCGCGCCACGAAGTCGGGGTCGACCGACTCGAAGGTGTCGAAGTACTCGTTCATCGCCAGCAGGATGAAGGAGTTCTCGTAGGCGTTGTTCCAGCGGCCACGCGTCTGGTTGCCGATCAGGCCGGTCACGACCTTCGGGATCACGTCGCTGTCGGGCGCTTCACGCACCAGGGCGTCGAGCACGATCCCGTCGGTGCGACGATCGGAGTGGGCGATCACGTAGGCGTCCTCGCCGTACGACGTGGCGAACGTGGCTGCGCCAGCGGTCTCGACCGCCGAGTTCTCGATCAGGCGCTGGATCTCGGCCCGTGCGTCGACGTCGTCGATGACGGTCCACAACTGGGCGATCGAGTCGAGTTGCAGCGTGTCGTCCGCCCCTCGCCGGTACAGATCGAGCGCCTTGGCCGGGTCGGCGTCGCCGGCGACTCCACGGACGTACAGCGCATAGGCGCTGATCGCGTCCTTCGTCGCCTGTGAGTACTCGGGCGGGATGAAGTCCTCGATGCTGCGGATGTGCTCGAGTGCCACGTCGAGCGTGAACTGGTCGACCTCGTAGCCGTTCTGCTGAGCGAGCACCAGCGCGTGCGTCGCATAGACCGACACCCACGGGATCGACTCACGGCCGCGCTGCCAGTACGGGAACCCGCCGTCGTCGTTCTGCAATGCCTGCAGTCGTTCGATGTCGCGGATGACGGCGGCATCGAGGACCGCAGGGGCCGGCAGACCGTCGGCGTCGAATGCGTCGAGCACGTCACGCAGCGCCGCCACGGCCAGGATGCGCGACCCGAGCCCGTCGGCGGACTCGTAGCGGTAGTCGGAGAGGTAGAGGACGGAGTCGGTGAGCGCTTGCAGCGCGGTCGACGACGTGGACACCTCGAGGCCGCCGAACTGCGGGAACACGTTCGTGGGTGCGAGCAGAGGCTGGGCGATCGGGTCGTCACCGTCGAGCACGCCATAGGTGGCGAACGCTTCGGCCGTGGCCGGCGTGTACACGGGCAGGTCGATCGTGGCGGCATCGGCGAACTCGCCGCTCACGGTCGCCACTCGGAAGCGGGCGGTGCCGACCTCGGCGGCCGACGCCGGGAAGCGCACCTCCACACGGTCGTTGGCCGGAACCGTGACCCGCTGGCCGGCCGAGCCGGTGGCCGGGTCACCGTCGAGCGTGAGGTTGGCGACCTCGATCGCCACATCGACCTCGACCGCGGCATCGGTCTGGTTCTGGACCACGACGGGCAGCTCGAAGCGGTCGCCGAAGTTCAGGAACCGAGGTGCGGACGGGCGCACCGACACGGGGAGGCGGGCGGTGATGGTCGACTCGCCCGACCCGAATCGCTCGGCACCCGATACGCCGACCGCCATGACCCGGTACCGGGTGAGGTTGTCGGGCAGGTCGACGGCGACCGTGACCGTGCCGGTGGCGTCGGTGGTCTCGTCGGGCGCGAACACGGCGAGCGCCTCGAAGTCGGCGCGTACGTCGATCGGCGTGTTCACCTCGCCTTCGGCACGAGACTGATCTCCCGGCGCTGCGGCCGGAGCAATTTCACCTGCGGCATCGAAGTCGCCGGTGGCTTCGCCGTCGGCCGCCGACTCCTCCATTGCATCTTCGCTCACCGCCTCGGTCGTCGGGACGTCCTGGGCGACCTCGCCACCGAACACGTCAGGGTTGGCGAGCACGATGGAGTCACGGATCAGTTGGGGGTCGAGGGTGCTGAACACGTTCGAGTAGAACGCGGCGAGCGGGTCGGCGAGTTCGTAGCCGGTGAGCGACAGGACTGCTTCGTCGACGACGATCAGGGCCACTCCGGCGTCGGGCACCGGGTCACCCGATGCGTCGAGCACCGTGACGTTCACGGTGGTCGAGTCACCGGGCAACAGATCGGTCGACGCAGGCGTGGCGACGACGTCGAGGGTGCGCGACGTCGGCGGGATCTGCAGCCGCACCCGGCCGGCTGCGAAGGCCGGTTGCGGCGGTGCGTCGGACAACGGCGTGCCGTCGTCGGCGAGGCGTTCGCTGGTGCCGACCATGTCGACACGCACGTCGAGGTTCGGGATGTCGTCGTCGGCGATCGGCACGGTCAGCACCGCGCTGCCGTCGGGAGCGTCGAACGCCTGGACGATCTCCACTCCGGCACGGGTCACGGTGAGCAGTCCCGACGCCGGGGCGAAGGGAGCCTGCACCAACAACTCGGCTGTGTCGCCGGGAGCGTGGAACTCCGCATCGGGAACGATCACCACATCACCCTGGGTGAGGTCGCGTGTCGGGCGTGCGGTGCCGCCGCTGACGTACTGGGTGAACTCGGCGCGGTTGGAGCGCCCGTCGTCGTCGGTGACGATCGCGGTGATGCGGTACTGCCCACCGACCTCGGTGGTGAACTCACAGCGCATCGATTCGTCGATGGCGTCGTTCGTGACGACGTCGGTCGAGGTGATGGTGCACGTCTGCTCGTCGACGAGTTCCTCGACGTACCGGCCGCCGTCGTAGCGGTAGTCGACACGTCCGGCGACCACGTCGAACGTGCGACCGGCAACCGGATTGCCGTCGACGTCGACGACGGTGGTGTCGATCACGATGGAGTCACCCTGCTCGACGAAACCTCCGTCGCTGCGCACACCGACGTAGAAGCGCGAGGGGTGCACGAGCAGGTTGGTGCGTGACGAGATCGCCTGGCGGTTCACGTCGAACACGGTCGCCTCGGCGGTGACCGAGGTGGGTTGATCGACCTGCATCGGCTCGGCGTCGGGGTCGGCGGATGCCGGGATGTCGGTGAAGTCGAGCTGCAACAGGTGCGTGCCGGAAGCGTCGGTGCGGCCCGTGAACTCCTGGAACCGCAGGTCCTCTCCCGGGAAGCCACCGAAGCCGCCGGAGCCGCCACCGAAATCGTCGACGTAGAAGTCCTCCTCGAAACCGCGACCGCCGAACTCGCCGAAGCTGTCGAACCACCAGGGGGTGTAGACCCCGAACGAGAAGTCACGCCAGTTCGGCGGCGAGTACGAGGTGTCGCTGGTGGAGACGAACCAGGTGACCTCGGAGTCACCGAGCGGCCCCCCGGCGAAGTAGTTCGCATCGGCGGCGATCGTGGCCGGCTCGACGACGTAGTACGGCCCTTCGGTCTCGGAGCGGGCGTCGACCTCGAACTCGGGGGTGCGGAAGTCCTGGACCTGGAACTCCTGGAACCACTGGATGTTCGATTCGGTCTGCTCGGCGGAGTCCACCAGGTAGAGCTGGACGTAGCCGCCTCCGGTGTTCGACCCCTCGGGCACGTCGATCGAGAGGTTGAAACCGCCGACCGAGTTGACGGGGACCGACTCGTTGGCGATCTCGTTGCCGACCGGGTCGAACGCCTGGTACCGCACGAAGCGTTCGCCCCCGAACAGGTCGAGTTGGGCGTCGTCCGCGGTCACGTTGCGCACCAGTCCGGTGATCCGGACGGTCTCGCCGGGTCGGTAGATGCCGCGGTCGTCGATGACGTACCAGCGGCTCTCGCTCCCCCGCTCGAATCCTTCCCACCCGTTGAAGCGTTGCGACGGCAGCATTCCCGTTCGGTCGCCTGCGGTGGCGGTGAGCCCGTTCACGCTGCCGCCGCCGAGGCTGACCCTGGTCACGCCGTCCGAACCGGTCGTGACCTGCTCGCCGGTGCCGAGTGCGGTGACCGTCGCCCCGTCGATCGGGTCGCCCGTGAGCAGGTCGGTGACCCACACGAGGACCTCGTCGTCGGTGGCGAAGGCGTCGATGCCGAGCGTGGTGGTCTGCACCCAGACGTAGGTCGGGCGGTTCTGGTAGTAGTCGTCGTCGCGCGGGTTGATCGCCGGATCGGGTTCGACACGCAACACGATCGGGCCGCCCGACTCGGCGAAGGCCGCCGTCAGGTCGACGACGGTCTCGGTGAGTTGATCGGTGGCGGCATCGACGTCGACCGACGTGTCGAGCACGACAGGCCAGTCGGGGTCGCCCGGACGCGTGTCGGAGTACGTGGTGTCGAGGTACTCGTTGAACTCGCCGTACTGCTCGGGCGACACCTGCCACGCAGTGACGGCGAGCGTGTCGTGGTTGACCGTGGTGAACGACACCCCGGGAGACTCGGCGAACGGGTCGGTCGTGACGAACTGGCGGTCGGGTCCGACGAACAGGGGCCGGGCGTCGCCGACGTCGAACTCGTCACTCCACTCCTCGCCGAGGGTCTGGCCGTACACGTCGACGATGTCGGGCGAGATCGTGACGGTGTACGTGGTGTTGCCCACCGTGGCACCGCGGATCTGCAACGAGTTGCCGAAGTTGTCCACTCTCAGACCCGGCACTGCGGGCTCGACGCTGATCCACGTGGGGTCGAACGCCTCCGCGTCGAGCGGGTTGTTGAAGTCGATCGAGAACGAGGAGAACGGTGCGCACGGGTCGGAACAGTCCGAGCGGTCGATCTCCAGCGGGGCGTACGTGCGACCCGACTCCCGTGCGCTCTGGTCGCCCACGACCGGGCCTTCGAGTGACGGGATGCCGGGGCCGACCTCGACGACGACGCGCGTGTCCGGCTGCAGCGTCTCGGAGGGCACGAAAGCGACCGCTCGGCCCGGGAGCGCCCGGTCGAACGAGGATCGAGCGGACAGGTCTGCCTCGATTTCGTCGTCGGTCGCGAGGCGGACCGACGTGACATCGCCTGCTTCGAAACGGATGATGTCGAGAACCGCATCCGGGTCCACCCGCTGGTCGAACCTCGCAACGAACACCGGATCGAGTCCCATCGACTCGCCGACGCCGAACAGACCGTCGACGGTCGCCGCCGGCGTGGAGAACGTGAAGCTGACGTCGTCCGCGAGCGTTGCACCGTTGGCCGATTCGGTCCCGGCGGGCACGGTGACCGTGTAGTCGGTGGCGGCCGGCAGACGGTCGAGCGCATCGTTCGTGTCACCGGCCTCGGCACCCGGTTCGGGGGTCACTTCGAAGCGAAGCGTGCGGGTACCGATCCATCGCCAGCGACCGTCGATCCCGGCGGTTTCCGCGATGTCGGGTTCGATCGTGACCGGAACGTCTGGCCCGTCGAGCTGAGCATCGAGCTGGTCGAGGGTGGCGAGTTCGACCATCGGCTGGTCGAAGGTCAGCGCGATGAAGGGCGCAATGTCGACACTGCCCTCGGGCTGCATCCGCAGCACTTCGAGCGGTCCGTCAGGGGATGCGTCGGGCACGGAGGGAGCCTCGGGGGCAGGCGGGAACGCTGCGTCGACGGTCTCTCCGACCGTGGGCGGTTGCAGCGACTCGACCGGACGGTTGAAGTCGGTGACGTCGTCGTCGGGTACGTCCCATTCCGGCAACCGGTCGAGCACCGCGGCGACTTCGTCGGGTGTCAGCGCCGTCCCGTCGACAACAGCGACCGATGGGCCGATCGCAGCGGCGGCCGTTCCCTCGCTCAGCCGGACTCCGAGCGCAGCGGGCACGACGTTCGTGTCACCATCGCCGGTCGGGCCGGTGCCACCGGGCGTCGAGCCCCCGCCGCCGGGCCCGACTTCGGGAGTGTTGCGGGCGCCTTCGGCCGTGGTGGTCGGGTTCGACGAGTCGTCGTCGCCCGAGCAGGCTGCCGCGGTCATCGCCGCTGCAACGAGGAGTGCCATCCATCGTTTCGTGTTCATCGAGCCACCTTCGATCGAGTCCGAGTCAAACCTACGACGCGCCGCTCGGCCGTCGTGGATCTTTTGACGCCCGCCGCCACCCTCCGGTTCCCGTCATCTTGCGATGACTCCGGGTGCGGTCGTGGGAGCCTCCATTTGAGAGGCTGCCCGGCATGACCGAGATGCCGACCACCGCCGACCCGTCGACCCTGGGGTTCGACCCGACCCGACTACAGCGCATCGACGACCACTTCGCCGAGTACGTCGACGACGGTCGCCTCGCCGGATGGCAGATCGCAGTGATGCGCAACGGCCAACTCGCACACCACTCCACCTACGGCAAGCGCAACCTCGAATCGGGCGCCGACTGGTCACCCGACACGATCGCCCGGATGTACTCGATGTCCAAGCCGATCACGTCGGTGGCAGCGATGATCCTGCACGAGGAGGGTCGCTTCCAGTTGAAGGATCCGGTGTCCAAGTTCATCCCGTCGTTCGCGGACACGCCCGTCTACCGCAGCGGCTCGTTCCAGGCCCCGGTCACCGAGCCCCAGACCGAGCCCATGCGCATCTGGCACCTCCTCACCCACACCTCGGGCCTCACCTACGGCTTCCACAATTCGCATGCGACCGACGCGATGTACCGCAACGACGGCTTCGAGTGGGGCATCCCCGCCGGCCTCGACCTGGGTGCCTGCTGCGACCGTTGGGCCGCACTCCCGCTGGTGTTCCAACCGGGCAGCGAATGGAACTACGGCGTGTCGACCGACGTGCTCGGACGCGTCGTCGAAGTGATCTCGGGCCAACCGCTCGACGTGTTCCTCCAGGAACGGATCTTCGGTCCGCTCGGCATGACCGACACCGCGTTCTGGGTTCCCGACGACAAACGCGACCGCTTCGCGGAGTTGTATTACCGCAACCCCGCCACGAAGAAGGCGGCGAAGATGCCCGCGCCGCCGTTGGCGGAGAAGCCCGAGATGCTCGGTGGCGGCGGCGGGTTGTGCGGAACGGCGGCCGACTACCTGCGTTTCACCCAGATGCTGATGAACGGCGGCGAACTGGACGGAGCCCGCATCCTCGGGTCACGCACCGTCGACTACATGACGATGAACCACCTGCCGGGCAACGCCGACCTGGAGGAGTACGGACGTCCGCTCTTCGCCGAGACGACCTTCGACGGCGTGGGTTTCGGGCTCGGGTTCTCGGTCGTGCTCGACTCGGCGGCCAACAAGGTGCCCGGGTCGGAGGGCTCGTACTCGTGGGGTGGAGCGGCCAGCACGATCTTCTGGAACGACCCGGAGGAGGAGATCACGGCCCTGTTCCTCACCCAACTCCTCCCGTCGAGCACCTACCCGATCCGCCCGCAACTCCAACAGCTCGTGTACCAAGCCCTCGTCGACTGATGTCGAGGTTGGGGTCAGACCCCAACCTCGACATGTGTGCTCGTCAGGCGTAGTAGCCGGTGACGTCGATGATGAAGTCGGTGGAACCGCCGGGACCGCCGACGAACACATTCACGGCGCCGTCGCCGTCGATCTTGACGATGCCGGCGTTGGCGATGGTCTGACCCGCTGCGGTCCAGTTGATCGAGGATGCCTTTGCCACATCGGCGTCGCCGGGTGCGACAGTCAGGAAGCCCGACCCGGTGGTTCGAACGATGGTGACGTTGTAGGACACTGCGGTGGCTTCCGGCGGCACGAGGTTCGCATCGGTGACCGAACCGGACGCGATGTCACGCCCCGCCCGCACCGACAGTCGCCGCCGACCACCTGCACCGACGGAGCCGGGAAGCGGATCCGGTGAGCGCGAGTCGTAGACGCGTGTCGGTTCGGTCGGCGTGAACGTCGACGTTCGCTGACCGCCGGCGAGGCGCACCCAGTCGCTG
>JBBSOH010000062.1:0-16799 GCA_038259945.1 Acidimicrobiales bacterium | reverse complement strand
TTCGTCGCCGTCGTGACGAAGGCGACCGACCCGGGCATCTTGGCCACCACGCCGATCGTCGTGGGGACTCTTCTCGGCGCGACGGTGTTCTACTTCGCTCACGCCTTCATCACCGCTGGAGCCGGTGCCGACGCTGATGACGAGGTCATCGGGACCACTGCGGTGGACGAAGCGTCCGACGACGGCGATGACCTGTCGACAGATGACAGCGGCGAGGATTCGGGAACGAACGTCGAAAATGGCGTCGTCGGTTCGTCGCGACGTCAGGTGCTCGTACGCAGTGGCGGCGTCATCGCGGTACTGGCACTCGCAGGCGGTGGAACGGCGGCGTTCGGCCGCAAGCTCCGGAGCCGCTTCAGTGCGGCCGACTCCCGCCGTGATCTTCGTCTGCCGGTGGCAGCCGAACCGCTCCCCGAAGCCCCCGATGCGGTCACGGTCGAGGTCGACAACATGTCGGACTTCTACACGCCCAACGACACGTTCTACCGCATCGACACCGCCCTCACGGTGCCCCAGTTGCGTACCGAGGACTACAAACTCACGGTGTCGGGGATGGTCGACAACACGATCAACCTGTCGTTCGACGAACTCGTCAAGCGCAATGTCCAGGAGTACGACATCACCCTCACCTGTGTGTCGAACACCGTCGGTGGCAACCTGATCGGCAACGCACGTTGGCTCGGGGTGCGCCTCGACGAGTTGCTCGAAGAAGCCGGAGTTTCGCCCGATGCCACTCAGGTCGTGGGTCGCTCGATCGACGGGTACACGTGCGGGTTCCCGATCGAAGCCGCGACCGACGGGCGCAACGCCCTCGTCGCATTCGGAATGAACGGTGAACCGTTGCCATTGGAACACGGGTTCCCCGTCCGCCTGATCGTGCCGGGTCTCTACGGCTACATCTCGGCGACCAAGTGGCTGACCGAGATCGAACTGACCACGTTCGAGGACTTCGAGTCCTACTGGGTGCCTCGCGGTTATGCGGATCGTGCGCCGATCAAGATCCAGAGCCGGATCGACTCCGTCGACGGACTCGGAACCCTCGAGCGCGACGCCGACGGCGTTGCCTCGATCGGCGGCGTGGCCTGGGCGCAGACCCGTGGGATCAGCGCTGTCGAAGTGAAGATCGACGACGGCGAGTGGGAGCCTGCGGAGATGGGTGAGGCGCTGAACGACGACACGTGGCGGCAGTGGGCCTACCGCTGGACGCCAGCGGCCGAGGGGCGCTCGTCGATCACCACGCGTGCGACCGACGGCAACGGCGAGGTGCAGACCGACGAGCGGGTCGAGCCGCTGCCGAACGGCGCCTCTGGACACCACCAGATCATCGTGTTCATCGCTTGATCACAATTTCCCGAGTGGTGTGATCCACGGTGGGTCGGCGTGCGAACGACAAGTGTGACTCGCCGACTCAGCCCCCGACATCGCAGGACCCGCCTGGGTTTCGACGTCGGCCGTGCGGCTGGGTTCTACGAGCAGTGCGACCATCGTGATCCGAGTGATCGCAATCGGGAAAGCGCTCGGGGTGCAGAACGCCCCGGAGCGCTTCCCGGCTCTTTGGTGGCGAGTGGCCTCGTCGGTCGACCCGGCATCGTCGCCCATCCCACACTGCGGTCGATCGCCGGCTCCGATCACGTGAGCGACTTCGACGCACGAGTCGTGTCGATTGCCGACCTGCTCGGGCAGGTTCGTCTCGACGTCTCGGCTGACCTCGTCATGTGGCACGGCCCCGACGGCCGTCAGACCGTCACTCCGATCGCCCGACTCCTCGCAGGCGGCGGGGCGTATCTGGTCCTCGGCGGTGACGAGAACGCTCGGCCACAGTGGTCGCAACCGGTGCTCCTTCGAGCCGAGGGCTTGCCCGGCGACAAGGAGATCGAGGTCGTCGCCCTGACGGCGATGACCTTCGCCGAGTTCGTCGGCGCTCGATCCGAACGAAGCTCGCCATGACCTTTGCATTCGTGGCACACCCACTTCCGTGGTGGGACCTGTCAAGATGGTTTCCGTTCCGGGCTTCCGCCCGCCAGAATGTCGCCTTCGTGTCCGAGCCCGCCCCAGCACCCGACCTTGCACTCAATCGGGCGTTCGCACGTGTCCAGCGCGGAGACCAACAGGCCTTCGCAGTCGTGTACGACGAGTTGGCGCCGAAGATCTTCGGCGTGGTGAAGCGTGTCCTGCGTGATCCGGCGATGTCCGAAGAGGTCACCCAGGAGGTCTTCGTCGAGATCTGGCAGCAATCGAGCCGTTTCGATTCGAGCCGAGCGAGCCTTGCGACCTGGGCGCTGACGATGGCCCGGCGACGCGCTGTCGACAGGGTGCGCAAGGAGCAGTCGCAGCGCAATCGTGTCGAAGCACTCGCCGGGCAACGCGGTGAGTCGTCGATCGAGCCGGGCCAGACCGTGATCGACGAGATGGAAGCCGGAGCGGTGCGCGACGTGCTCCTCCAGTTGCCGCAAGATCAACGCGAGGTGTTGGTGCTGTCCTTCCTCGAAGGAATGGCGCACGGCGACATCGCCGATCGTCTGGATCTGCCGCTCGGCACCGTGAAAGGACGGGTCCGAGGAGGACTCAAGAAGCTTCGAGCCGGATTGGAGGCCCGCGATGAACGACCGAACTGACGAACGAATCGACGAGTTGATCGCACTCGCGGCCCTCGGCGAACTGTCCGAAGTGGACGAGATCGAACTCGATGCGTTGCTCGCCGACGACGTCGAATTGGCCGATGAGGTGGACGATGCCGTGCACACCGCTGCACTGCTGCAGGAGACGGTGGCCGAGGCGCCGCCCGCACACCTACGAGCCTCGGTGCTCGATGCCATCGCAACGACGGCACAGATCTCCGACGGCGATGCGGCCGGACTCTTCTCCGACCGCATCGGGTCCGTTGGCGAGCGTGCGGCCGCTGACCCGTCGGTGGCTGAACCCTCGGCGCCTGAACCAGCGGTGCCTGAACCGGCGGTGGCTGAACCGGCGGTGGGTTCCGAGGTCGTCGACCTGAGTGCCCGGCGCCGCAGTCGTTGGGTTCCGGCGTTGAGCGCCGCTGCGGCGATGATCATGTTGGCCGGAATCGGCATCGTCTTGGTCGGCGGCGACAACGGGTCCGACGTCGATCGACTCGCCCAGGTCGAGAACGTCGTCGGTTCCGACGATGCGGTCCTGCGAGAGTTGGAAGGCACGCTCGCCGGCAACGTCACGGTCGTGTACTCGCCAGGCGAGGAGGCGATCGTGATCGACGGAAACGGTCTGCCCGTCCTCGGCGACGACCGTGCCTTCGTGCTCTGGTTCGTCGACGACGGAGGGGCGACTCCGGTGCAGATCTTCCAGCCCGACGCCTCCGGCGACGTGCTGGTTCGGGTGGACGGCGTCGACCCGACCGACTTCGTGCTCGGCATCACCGAGGAGGACGCCGACGGCGCCGACACTCCGACGCTGCCGATCCTCGCCTCCGCCTGAATCAGACCCGGACAGCGTTTGGTTGCTGGACTTCGCAGGCAGAATGCGGCGGTGTTGACGACAGTCATCGAGTGCATCGACCTCGACGCCGAAGTGGAGTTCTTCGTCGACCACGTCGATTGTCGCATCCACCTCGTCAGCCCGGCCGACGACCCTCGCCGGGTCGTTCTGCATCATGGTGAACGCGGTGCAATCGAACTGATCCGCTCCGATGTCGATCGTCCGGTTCGGCTCGTCGTCGAGCGTGAGTTCGACTCGGATCAGACGCTCACGAGCCCCGGAGGTTCGACGATCACGGTGCGGCCACGAGGAGCGTCGGCGGCTCAGGTCCTCGGTGCGGACATGGACGTGCCGGACGGCGTTGCGTCGCTGTCGATCGTCGAAGCGTCCGACGGTTCGTTCGGGGTCGGCCGTGCGGGCATGGAGTATCGTGACCTGCTGCCCGACCGATGGGGCGGACGCTTCATCGCCAGCCACATCCGGATCGTCGACGGTGGCGACGTGGCCGACTGGGTCCACTTCCATCGCATCCGCTTCCAGATGATCTACGTCGCCGCCGGTTGGGTCGACGTGGTCTACGAGGGTCAGGGCGACGCCTTCAGGATGGAGGCGGGTGACTGTGTGCTGCAACCGCCCGAGATCCGCCACCGGGTGCTGCGCAGTTCCCCCGAATTCGAGGTGATCGAGATCGGGTGTCCCGCCGAACACGACACGATCGCCGATCACGACCTCGATCTCCCCTCGGACCGGCGCGAACCGCTGCGCGACTTCTCGGGTCAGCATTTCGTCCGACACGTCGCGACATCCGCTACGACGACGCCGTGGGTCGAGCCCGCCATGGTGGTTCGGGACACCGGCATCGGTGCGGCCACGGGCGGACTGGCGGGAGTGGTGGTCGTCGGTCCCACGTCATCGGATGGCGAGGCATCGTCGTTACTGACGCACCACGGCGAGTTCGTGCTCGTCGTCGGCCTGAGTGGGAACGCCACGCTCGACGTCGAGGGTCGGGTGGTCGAGCTGTTGCCTCTGGTTGCGGTGGCGCTTCCGGCCGGGGCTCGTTGGATGTGGACCATTCGGAGCAGCGACCACTCGGCACTCGTCGTGTCGCTTCCGGCCGACGCGATCGCCGTGGTCTGACACCGACGGCAGTTGTCGCCGCCCGGATGCGGCGCGAGGTGTGACATGTGGCTACGTTGGCCGCACGGCGCGAGGGGCGTGACCGTCTCGGATCACTCGGGGGAACATGCGGAACCAACGAAAGACTCCACTTCTGGCGGTCGCGATGAGTGCAGCGTTGCTTGTCGCAGCGTGCAGTTCGGGGAGCGACGACACGTCGGCGGACAGTTCGCCGGAGGCGACGGTCGCTGCCGATTCGGACGACAGCGAACCCGTCGTCACCGAGGCTGACGACGGAGCGGAACCTGTCGACACCGATGCGTCGAGCACCCCGGCACCGCTCGAGAACGAGGACCAGATCACGAGCGAGGGGGAGGGGAGCGGTATCGATCCCGCCACGCTCGCACCCGTCGCAGGCGGCGAGATCGACTGGGCCATCGACAGCGACGGCACCGGGTTCGACACCACGGGTGCCATCGCTCCCGGATCGATTCGTGTCGTCACCGCGCTGAACGACTCCCTGGTCACGCTCGATCCGAACGGTGGCTGGCAGCCACTGCTCGCCGAGAGCCTCGTGCCCTCCGAGGATTTCATGACGTGGACCATCACCATGCGTCCGGGCCTCACGTTCCATGACGGCGAACCCGTCGACGCCGAAGCGGTCCGCGCCAACATGCAGACCTTCAAGGACAGCCCCACGGTCGGATTCGCCTTCGGGCCGGTCGAGGCCATCACTGCCGTGAGTGACCTCGCCGTCGAGGTCACGATGTCGAGCCCATGGGCCACGTTCCCGTTCGCTCTCTACGGTCAGGCGGGGTGGATGGTGTCGCCGTCGACGATCGGCACCAACGAGACCTTCGTCGGGACCGGCCCCTTCATGCTCGAGAACTGGACGCCGAACGACAGCGCCCGCGTGGTGCGCAACCCGAACTACTGGCGGGCCGACGAGGGCCTGCCGTACCTCGACGCCATCAACTTCAAGTTCCTCGTCGAACAGACGGTTCGGCGTCAAGCGTTCGACGCAGGTGATGTCGACGGCTATCAGAGCCCCGGTGACACCGACATCGTCGAATTCCTGGACGACGACGACGCCGACGTGTGGATCGGCACCGGTGGAGCCAACGAGTACCTCTGGCTGCTCAATACCACGGCGCCACCCTTCGACGACGTCCGGGTCCGACGGGCGATGGCTCATGCGATCGACAGGGACTTCATCATCGAGACCTTCAGGTCCGGGCTGACCACGCCGGCCGACGGCCCGCTGGACGAGTCGTCGGTCTTCTACACGCCGAGCGGCTACCCCGAGTTCGACCCCGCCGCCGCCCAGGCGCTGGTCGACGAGTACGAGGCCGAAGTCGGGCCGATCGAGTTCGAGGTCACCGTGCAGCCCGATCCGTCCGTCGTCGAGGTCGCAGACCTGATGTTGTCCTTCCTCTCCGACGTCGGCATCGACGGCACGACGAAGGAGATCGGCCCCGGCCAATCTGTGCCCTTGGCGATCGCCGACGACTTCCAGGCGTTCTCGTGGGCTCAGTTCGGTCCTCCCGATCCGGATGGCCTCTACGTGTTCTTCCACTCGAGTGGTGGGGCACTGAACTGGACGAACCTGGTCAGCGCTGACATCGACGCAGGCCTCGATGCCGGCCGCGTCACCGACGACCCCGAAGCACGCAAAGCGGGCTACGCACAGTTCCTCACGGCACTCGGCACCGAGGTGCCGATGCTCTGGGTCGACCACTTGAACGGCGTCGAAGCAGTCGTGACGATCCCGGCGATCCACGGAATCGGTGTTTCCGGCGTCACGCCGGAAGGCTCGCCGACACTCCCCATGACCGATGGATCGTTCTTCGGATGGTCGCAGGTGTGGCTCGAACAGTGATCCGACGTTGCGCCGACCCCGCTCTGTGACGTTCCTCTTGATGTCGTGACATGTTGATCGCTCGACGCGCGGTGCGTCTCGTGTTCGTCTTCTTCGTGGTGACGTTCGTGACCTTCGTGTTGCTCGACCTCACGCCGGGCGACCCGGCCGAGACGTTCGCAGGCCTGAACGCCACACCCGAGGTCGTCGAACAGATTCGGATCGACCTCGGGCTCGATGGTTCGTTGTTCGAGCGGTACGTGCACTGGTTGGGCAACGCGATCCGACTCGACTTCGGCGACTCCGTCGTCACCAGGGGCTTCAGCAGCTTCGATCTGATCCGGGACACGTTGCCCAAGACCCTGGAACTGATGATCCTCGCCGAACTGATCGCGATCGGGCTCGCCGTCCCGCTTGCGATCGCCTCGGCGCGCCGACCGGGTGGACTCGTCGACAACCTGTCGTCGTCATCCGCATTCGGTCTGCTCGCACTGCCGTCGTTCGTGCTCGGTATATACATGTCCTACGTGTTCGGCGTGAAGCTCGGATGGTTCCCCACCATCGTCGACAATCTGCCCGGCCTCAACGACGACCCCATCGACAACCTCCGACAGATGTTGCTGCCGTCGGTGACGCTGGCATTGAACCTGGTGGCGGTGTACCTGCGCCTGTTGCGCAGCGACCTGATCGAGACCCTGCAGGAGGACTACGTGATGCTCGCCCAGGCGCGTGGTCTGAGCGAGAGACGGGTGATGTGGCGTCACGTGCTGCGTCCCTCGTCGTTGAACTTCACGACGGCGGTGGGGCTCAACGTCGCCGGGCTCGTCGGCGGTGCATTCATCATCGAGATCCTCTTCGCGATCAACGGGATGGGGAGCCTGGTCATCCGTTCGGTGATCCTGGAGGACTTCAACGTCGTGGCCGCCGTCGTGGCGATCCTCACCGTCGCGTACGTGTCGCTGAACTTCATCGTCGATCTCCTGTACGCCTGGCTCGACCCGAGGATCCGTCATGGCGCTCGTTGAGCCCGGTCCGACCGGAGTGAAGACCGCCGCCGAGGCGGTTGCGGCGGTCGACCATCCGCCCGCCGACCGATCGTCGCGCCAGCTCGGCGTCCTGTTCTGGTTCGCCGCAGGGTGGATCCTGCTCCTCGTGATCTGCGCGGTCTTCCGCGATCTGCTTCCGTTCCGCGATCCGGACGCCCTCGGCATCCGGACTCGCGAGGTGCGCAAGTTCGAGGACCCGAGTTGGAACGCATGGTTCGGCGGCGACGGTCAGGGCCGCGACCAGTTCGCCCGCGTGGTGCAAGGTGCCCGCCCAGCGCTGATCATCGGCATCACGGTGACGTTGATCGGCGGGTTCATCGGCAGTGCCATCGGCGTCACGTCGGGCTACCTGCGCGGCAAGGTCGACACCGCGACGACCGTGGTGATCGACATCTTCCTCGCCTTCCCGGGGCTCGTCTTGCTGATCGCCGTGCGGGCCTCGTTCGGGAACTCGATGTTGGTGTTCATCGTGTTGTTCTCCATCACGAGCATTCCCGGCTATGCGCGCATCGTTCGTGGTGCGTCGTTCGCTCTGTCGGAACGGGACTTCGTCGACGCTGCCGAAGCCATGGGTGCCACGAAGCGGCGCGTGCTCTGGAAGGAACTCGCCCCCAACGTGGCGATCCCGGTGCTGTCGTTCGCGTTCATCGGATTCGCACTCGTCATCGTCGCCGAGGGCGGCCTGGCGTTCATCGGGCTGTCGTTGGACGAGGTGACGTGGGGCAAGTTGATCGCCGAGGGGACCGGTGACATCAAGGATCACGCTCACGTGTCGCTGATCCCGGCAACGGTGATGTTCCTCACGATCCTGGCGTTCAACCTCGCCGGCGACTCGATCCGCCGGTTGTATTCGCCCCGCGAGGTGGCCACCCAGCGGCGCCTGCGTGTGGAGGGCATTGCGGACGTCAACCCCGATGGCTCGGTCCTGCACATCTCCGACCTCTACACCACTCTGCACACTCCCGCCGGTGACGTGCACGCGGTCGACGGCGTGTCGCTGTCGGTGCGTGCCGGCCAGGCGCTCGGCGTGGTGGGGGAATCGGGGTCGGGCAAGACGATGATCCTGCGCTCGATCGTCGGAGCGTTTGCGCTGTCCGACGTGACCCGATCCGGGACGGTCGAGGTGGCCGGCGTCGACATGTTGCGCGCCCCACGCGGACAGGTGCTGCGAACGCTCGGCACCGAGATCGGCATGGTCTCGCAGAACCCGCTCACCGCGCTGAACCCGGTGCGCCGGATCGAGTCTCAGATCATCGAGCCGATGATGGTGCACCGCGGGACGTCGAAGGCGCAGGCCCGCGAGCGTGCGCTGGAACTGCTCCGACTCGTCGGCATCCCGGCGCCCGAGCGCCGCCTGCGCGAGTACCCGCACCAACTGTCGGGCGGGATGCGTCAACGGGTCACCATCGCCATTGCACTGGCGAACGAACCCAAGCTGTTGCTCGCCGACGAGCCGACCACGGCGCTCGACGTCACGGTGCAGGACCAGATCCTGCGGTTGCTGTCGGGTCTGCAACAGGAACGGGAGATGGCGATGGTGCTGGTCACCCACGACCTCGCAGTCGTGAAGGGATTCACCGACTCCGTGGCGATCGTCTACGGAGGCCAGGTCGTGGAGTACGGGCCGACATCGGAGATCTTCGCCAACCCGCGTCACCGCTACACCGTTGCCCTGATGCAGTCCATGCCCGACCTCGACCTGCCGAGCCACTCGGAATTGATCACGATCGACGGCAGCCCACCTTCGCTGTTGCGTCCCACGCCCGGTTGTCGTTTCGCCGCACGGTGCCCCGCTGCGCAGGACGTCTGCCACTCGCTCACCCCGGCGGCGAGCGAACGCGACGATCACTGGTTCCGGTGCCACTTCCCGGCGGAGATCACCCCGGTGTCGGTCGGCGCCCCTGCAGATTCGGAGGCCGACTGATGGCGGGGACAGGGAACGGCCATCTCCGCGAGGACGCGCTGCTGCAGGTGGACGAACTCGTCGTGGAGTTCCCGGCTCGCCGCAAGCAGGTCGTGCACGCCGTGTCGGGTGTGAGCTTCGACCTCGCGAAAGGGGAGACGCTCGGAATCGTCGGCGAGTCCGGTTGCGGCAAGACCACGACCGGCCGCGCCGTGATGCGGTTGGAGCGGGTGACGAGCGGATCGGTCCGGTTGAACGGAGCCGACCTCACGGCGCTCGACGGTGAGGGGCTGCGTCAGGCACGACGTGCCATGCAGATGATCTTCCAGGACCCTGTTTCGTCGCTCAACCCCAGCCGACGGGTGCGCGACATCGTGCGTGAAGGGGTGGACATCTGGGGATCCGAACGCCCGAACATCGACGACTGGGTGGCCGAGGTGCTCGACTCGGTCGGACTCGGTGACGAAGGCGTGCTCGACCGACGCCCCCACGAGTTCTCGGGTGGGCAGTGCCAGCGGATCAACATCGCACGGGCACTGGTGATGGAACCCGACGTGCTGATCCTCGACGAACCGGTGTCGGCGCTCGACGTGTCGGTCCAGGCCCAGATCCTCAATCTGCTCGAAGGCTTGAAGACGAAGTTCGGCCTGACGATGATGTTCATCAGTCACGACCTGGCGGTCGTCAAGAACATCAGCGACCGGGTGATGGTGATGTACCTCGGCAAGGTGTGCGAGATCTCGAACACCCACGACCTCTACGCCAACCCGACCCACCCGTACAGCCGGGCGCTGCTCGCATCGATCCCCGGTCACACGCTCGACCTCCCGCCTGCGGGCGAACTGATCAGCGGCGAGTTGCCATCGCCGCTCGACCCTCCGTCGGGCTGCCGCTTCCGTACCCGCTGTCCTCGTGCAACAGAGCTGTGCGGTACCGAGGAACCCGTACTGAACGAAGTCGAGCCCGACCACTGGGTCGCCTGTCACCATCCCGAGTAGCGCAGGCCGACCATCGCAGGCCACCGGCGTGTTCGCCGTTGCGTGCGTCCCCGTGGGTGTCAGACACCAGCAGGGACGGTCGACGTGTTGGCTGTTCGTGTCCAGGTCGGGGTCAGACACGAACATGGACGCGGCAGACTGATCGGATGGTGGTGGGGGCGTTCTTCACGATCAGCGCGCGGGTGAAGCGACACGGTCTGATCGCTGCGGAGTGCGAGCAGCTCACCGGCGGGCGTCCCGACGCGGACGGCGTCGCGGCTGCCGCCTCGGTCGACCTCGTCCCGCGTGCGGCGTTCGTGCAACTCGGAGTCCGGACGTTGGCGTCGGCGACGACGTTCGACGACCTGGTGGAGGCGGTCGGAAGCTCGTCGTTCGAGGCCGATCGATTCCGGATCGACGTCCACGATCCGTCGGGGCGGTCGGGACGGAGTTCCACTGAACTGGCGACGGCGCTGGCCGACGGCATCGAATTCGGGCCTGACCTTCGTGATCCGCTCCACCGTTTCCTGGTCGTGCCGCGCGGCGACGGGTGGCTGTTCGGCGAGGTGGTGGCTCGGACCGAGGCAGGCCATGTTCGCCACGACGCCAAGCCGTGGACCACGTCGTCTTCGCTCGACGGTCGTTTCGCTCGCGGGCTGGTCAACCTGGTGCCCGGGGCCCGATCGGTGCTCGACCCGTGCAGCGGCGCCGGCTCGATCGTGCTCGAAGCGGCATCGATGGGTCTCGACGTGCGCGCAGTCGACTGGAAGCCGGCGATGGTCGGCATGACGAATCAGAACCTCGCACACTTCGGCTACTCCGCTGACGTGGCGCGTGCGGACTCCTGCACACACGAGTTCGAACCGGTCGATGCGATCGTCACCGACCTCCCGTACGGGCATGCGATCGAGGCCGACGAACCGACCATCCGGGCGATCATCGCGAACTGCGCCCGCTCGTCGCCGCTCGGCGTGTTCGTCGCCCCGGCCGACTTCTCGCTCTGGCTCGCGGCTGCCGGCTACACCGACATCGAGGTCCACACCGTGCTCAAGCGACGCGGCTTCACCCGCTGGATCCACCGCGCCCGCTCGACCGCAGTCGCCTGATCCGGCCTCTGTTGTCCGTTCCCACCTCTGTGATCCGTTCCGGGAGCGATCAACAGAGGTGGGGAGCGATCACCAGAGGATTCGGCGTTGCTCGCGGCGACGAAGGTACGTTGGATTCCGTGCAGATCGGGGAACTCGCCAAGACCGCCGGGGTCACCACCAAGACCATTCGTTACTACGAGTCGATCGGCGTGCTCGACGAACCGGAGCGCACCGAGTCGGGATACCGCAGCTATGGGCCGGGGGCGATCGAGCGTCTGGACTTCGTGCGCCAGGCACAGTCGTCGGGTCTGGCACTTGCCGAGATCCGGTCGATCCTCGAGATCAAGGACGAGGGCGGCCAGGCGTGTCAGCACACCACTGCGCTCCTGGGCCGCCACCTCGACGAACTCGATGCCCGGATCGTCGAACTCGAAGCGGCGCGCGAAGAGCTCCGGACGATGTACGAGCGAGCCGGATCGCTGGACCCCGCCGAATGCACCGATGCGAACCGGTGCCAGATCATCGCCGAACCGCTCACCTCCGCAACGGGGTAGGACCCGACGGGGCGGAGGAGCATGTCTCCAGGCAGCGGTGAGCGCGCCGTGCAGAGATCGGGGACGTGACGGAAGTCGCTTGACCTTGCCCTTGACTGGAAGGCGTACGGTGATGTCATGACCGATCAGATGATTGACCGTGACACCGCGGTCGACGTACGCACGCTGGACCTCGATGTCGAGGGAATGACGTGTGGTTCCTGCGCAGCCCGCGTCCAGAAGACACTCGCCAAGCAGCCCGGCGTCGCCGACGCCGAGGTCAACTACGCCACGGGCCGCGCCCGTCTGTCGGTTGACGGCAGCGTCGACATCGCGGAGCTTCGAGCTGCAGTCGAACGGACCGGCTACGTGCTCGCAGCACCCGTCGAGCCGGTTGCCGAACCGGGTGAGTTCGAGATCGGCGGGATGACCTGTGGATCGTGCGCAGCTCGGATCCAGAAGGTGCTGTCTCGTCAACCCGGCGTGGCCCATGCCGAGGTCAACTACGCCACCGGGCGGGCCAGGGTCACCCCTGCTGACGGCGCAACGATCGACTCGGTCGTGCTGGCCGATGCCGTCGCCCGGGCGGGCTACGAACTGACCGACATCGCCGGGCGGTCCACACCGTCGGGCCCGAGTGCCGCCGACCGGGCCGAGCGGGCGGACCTCGACGAAGCGAAGCACCGCTCACTGTGGCTGCGCCGTGCCGTGATCTCGGCGCCGGTGGCGGCGTTCATGTTGTCGACCATGCTCTACCACGAGACGGCGATGATGACCGATTGGTTGCGCTGGCTCCAGTTCGCCCTGGCCATCCCGGTCCAGTTCTACGTGGGCTGGCCGATCCTCCTCGGCGCCGCCCAGCGCGCCCGCCACCTCACGGCGAACATGGACACGCTCATCGCGATGGGCACGCTGTCGGCCTTCACCTTCTCGACCTACCAGCTCGTCACCGGAGGCATGGAGCTGTATTTCGAGGCAGCCGTGGTGATCATGTTCTTCATCACGCTCGGTCGGTACCTCGAGGCTCGAGCCAAGGGTCGTGCCGGCAAGGCGTTGCGTGCGCTCGTCGAACTCGGGGCCAAGGAGGCGCGGCTGATCCGAGACGATGAGGCCGGCGACGCGGTGGAGGAGATGGTCCCGGTCGATTCGGTGCGGGTCGGTGACGTGATCAAGATCCGGCCGGGGGAGAAGGTCCCGATCGACGGCGAGGTGATCGACGGATCGAGTGCCGTCGACGAATCGATGCTCACCGGTGAATCGCTGCCCGTCGACAAGAGTCCCGGCGACACGGTCGCTGGCGCAACCGTGAACACATCGGGCGTGCTCGTCGTTCGTGCAACGGCCATCGGTGCCGAGACCGCGCTGGCCCAGATCGTCAAGCTGGTCGAGGACGCACAGACCGGCAAGTCCGCCGCGCAGCGACTGGCCGACCGGATCTCCGCAGTGTTCGTGCCCGTCGTGATGTCGATCTCTCTGCTCACGTTCCTCGGATGGGCGGTCATCGGAGGCAGCGTCGAGGATGGCGTGTACGCCGCGGTGGCTGTGTTGATCATCGCCTGCCCGTGTGCACTCGGGCTCGCCACACCGATGGCGATCATGGTGGGAACCGGTCGCGGCGCCCAGTTGGGCATCCTGATCAAGTCGGTCGAGGTTCTCGAACGCACTCGACGGATCACCACGGTCGTGTTCGACAAGACCGGCACGCTGACCGAAGGGGCGATGTCGGTCACCGACGTCATCACCACCGGGTCGACCAGCGACGCCGAATTGCTCGGGAAGGCCGGCGCGGTGGAGGCCGACAGCGAGCACCCGATCGGGCAGGCGATCGCACGCGCCGCCAGAGAATCGAACGGTTCGCTCGACGAGGTCACCGCCTTCGACACGATCGTCGGTCACGGCATCCGTGCCGACGTCGGCGGCACGACGGTGTGGGTCGGACGTCGAGAACTCGCAACGCAGGCGTCGCTGCATCTCCCCGATTCGCTCGACGAGCAGGCGGTGGAACTCGAGAACCAGGGGCGTACCGCCGTGTTCGCCGGTTGGGACGGCGAGGTGCGAGGAGTGATCGCCGTGGCCGACACGGTCAAGGAGTCCGCCGTGAGCACGGTCCGCCTGCTGCACGACCTCGGATTGACCGTGGCGATGATCACCGGAGACAATGCCCGCACCGCTCAGTCGATCGCCGATGCGGTCGGGATCGACCGGGTGATCGCTGAGGTTCTGCCGCAGGACAAGCAGGACGAGGTCCGACGCCTGCAGGACGCAGGTGAGGTCGTGGCCATGGTGGGTGACGGCGTGAACGATGCCCCGGCACTGGTGCAGGCCGACCTCGGCATCGCCATCGGAACCGGGACCGACGTGGCGATCGAGTCGAGCGACCTGACGCTGATGCGCGGCGACGTCGCCGGCGTGGTCACGGCCATCGAGTTGTCCAGGCGCACCTACCGGACCATTGTCCAGAACCTGTTCTGGGCGTTCGGCTACAACACGATCGCCATTCCACTCGCCGTGTCGGGCCTGCTCAGCCCGCTGATCGCCGGAGCCGCGATGGCGTTCTCGTCGATCAGCGTCGTCGCCAACAG
The DNA here is from genome assembly GCA_038259945.1 of Acidimicrobiales bacterium. Taxonomy (GTDB): domain Bacteria; phylum Actinomycetota; class Acidimicrobiia; order Acidimicrobiales; family Ilumatobacteraceae; genus Ilumatobacter_A. Next base: position 2,246 of record JBBSOH010000062.1, on the reverse strand, counting down.
CATCCGTCTGCGCCGGTTCGCCGGCACATGAGTGCCGACGCCGAACCTTCGATCCCGCACACCACCCCCCAGGAGACCTTCATGAACGCTTCAGCGCCCACCACCTACTCGGTCCCCGAGATCTCGTGCGGACACTGCAAGTCCACGATCGAAGCTGCGGTCGAAGGTGTCGACGAGGTGCGATCCGTCGACGTCGACATCGACGCGAAGACCGTCACCGTCCGAGGCGGGCACGGTGATGCGATCATCGCCGCGATCGAGGACGTCGGATACGACGTCGTCCGCTGACATGCGCAGCCACCGTGTGAAAGACCGTTCGACGTCCTACGGTGAGCGCTCATGTGGGCGCTCACGAAAGGCATCTCGGCCGGCCATCCGGCCGGTTGTCGTTGCTGTGTGAGGCACGAGCACCCAGACGCACGATGTTGTTGCTGACGGTCGTGATCGCCGCCGTGGCGATCACCGCGTGGCAGGTCGTTCACCGGTCCTCTCTCCTCGTGCGCCGTTGGAGCGCGTCGTCGTTCCCGCGTCGCGGCGCCGGCTCGCTGAGCATGCGCGACAGCGGTTCCACCGGGCACTCCGACGAGGAGGTGGTCGTTCTCCTTCACGGACTCGGTGCGACGGGTGACTACTTCGGAGCGTTCTACGACGGTCTCAGTCGGCAACGGCGCGTGTTGATCTTCGACCTCCTCGGCTTCGGACGCTCACTCGACGAGGAGCGCAACGACTTCGGTGTCGACGATCACGTCGCAGCGCTCGACGAGGCGCTGGTGACCCTCGGGCTGGGGCAATCCACCATCATCCTCGCCGCGCATTCGATGTCGTCGGCGATCGCGCTCACCTGGGCCGGCCGGCACCCCGACCGGGTGGGTCACGTGTACCTCTGGGGGGCCCCGGTGTACCGGGGCGAGTCGGCTGCCCAAGCAGTTCGCCAGGAGTACGGACTGATGAGCCGTCTGTTCGTCCTCGACACGAAATGGGCCGAGCGGGCGTGCCGGCTCAACTGCATCAACCGCGACGTGAGCGGCGCGGTCATGGCGGCACTGGCTCCTCGGTGGCCGACGAAGGTGAGCAGCGACGTGTCGCGTCACACGTGGCCGGCGTATCACTCGTCGTTGCGCTCGCTGGTCCTCGACTTCGACTGGACCGCAGTGCTGCCGGCCCAGGTGCCGGTCACCTTCTTCCACGGCACAGACGACCCGATCGGCGACCAGGCGTTCGTCGCCGAACTCGCCGGCGACGCCGAGGTGGTCGAGGTCGCGTCCGCAGATCATCACATCGCGTTGCAGCACCCCGAGTTGCTGTTCGACGCCCTCGGGGCGACACCGGGCGAACCGACAGCATCGTCGGCCTGACGCGCCCGCCGGACGCGACCTGATCGGACGCCATTGGGTCGTCCACGACGATCAGCGCCACAGAGGAATCGTCCGAACGGCCGATGGGAACGGGGTCACGATGGTGCGACACTCACAGTGTGCAGCCGATCATCGAGACCCGGGGGTTGGTGATGCAGTTCCCGAGCACGCTCGCCCTCGATGCGCTCGATCTCCGGATCCCTCCCGGCGTCACGGGACTGGTCGGTGCCAACGGCGCCGGAAAGACGACGCTGATCTCGCTCACGCTCGGTCTGTTGAAACCGAGCTCGGGGTCGATCACCGTGCTCGGGCTCGATCCGAACGTCGACGGACCCCGTCTCCGCTCCCAGATCGGGTACGGACCAGAACGCAACGTCCTCCCCGACGACATGCGCGCCTACGACTTCGTCCGTCATCTCGCCGAGGTGAAAGGACTGCCTCGCGACGAGGCGCGCACGCGCGCCAGCGATTCGCTCTACCTCGTCGGGCTCGGCGAGGAGCGGTTCCGGGCGCTCGGAACGATGTCGACCGGGCAACGCCAGCGTGTCAAGCTCGCACAGGCCATCGCCGCTGCTCCGCAGTTCATCGTGCTCGACGAGCCGACCGACGGCCTCGATCCGGTGCAGCGCGACGAGATGTTGAACATCATCGTCCAGGTCAACCGTGACTTCGGGATCGACGTGATGCTCTCGTCGCACGTCCTGGAGGAGGTCGAACGGGTCTGTGACCACGTCGTCGCACTCGACCAGGGGAGGCTGGTGGCGCAGGGTTCGATGGAGGAGTTGGCCGGAACATCCGGTGGGGTCGACGTCGAACTGGTGGACGCAGGCGATCTCCAGGGCGCCGTCGACGAAGTCGTTCGTCGTCTGCGCGACGGCGGCGCGAACGTCG
>JBBSOH010000061.1:0-16907 GCA_038259945.1 Acidimicrobiales bacterium | reverse complement strand
GGTGGGGGTCGGTTGGGGTCGTCGTTGAAGTAGAGCCAGCGGGTGTCGAGGCGTTCGCCGATGGGGTGTTCGTAGGTTCCGGTGATGGGTGGTGGCGGGCCCGCTGGGGGCTTGGGTCTGGTCCCGGCTTCGGTGAGTGGTGTGCCGTGTCGGTCGGTGAAGTGGACGTTGCCGGTTGTTCCGTGTGGGAGGTCGGCGTTGCCGGTGATGCCGAGGTGTCCTTGGTGGTGGAGTCGGTGGTGTTTGGGGCAGAGGCAGATGAGGTTCCACGTGTCGGTGGGGCCGTTCTTCGACCAGTGGATGATGTGGTGGACTTCGACGTAGCGGTCGCTGGAGCATCCCGGGACGCGGCAGCCGGCGTCTCGGTGTTCGACGAGTCGTCGGGTGCGGTCGGGGACGATGTGTTGCGATCGGCCGATCGAGACGGGGACACCGTTCACGTATTTGACAGGTGACATCAGCGGGTTGCAGGTGATGCGGTCGGCGGCTTCGTCGGGGACGGGACGGTTGCGACTGTCGGTGACCTCGCCGTTGTCGGTCATGTGGAAGTTGACGCGGTACCGGTTGCGGCGTTCGGGGGACTCGATGTTGTCGAGTGATCGTTCGGCCATCTCGGTGAGGGCGTCGGCGGTGTCGACGTCAGGAACCCCGGCGTTGAACAAAGCGTCGCGTGCGGCGGTGAGTGCTGTTTCGATGATGGCTCCGGTGTCCGTTCCGAGGTCGGCGTGGAGTCGGAAGCGTCCGTTGTCGTCCCATCCGTACCAGGCGGTGTCGACCGGCGCCGGTGCGGTCGGGGTCGAGTCGTCGCCAGACTTCTTGGCCCCATTGGTCGCGCTGTCGGCGTCGCCCTTTGTGCCGGCGGCACTGTCGGACTCGTTCTCGGCGGTTTCAGCTTCGGCTCCTGCTTTCTTGGCGGCTTGGCCTGCGGGTGAGAGGTCGTAGTCCCACGGGTAGTCGCGTGAGACTTTCGAGATCTGTGCGACGGAGAGGCGTGGTGCGAGTCCGGACATCTGGGTGTCGCACCAGGCGGGTGCGTGTTTGACGACGGGTGCCATCTGGTCGAGCGACAACTCACCGCGTTGCATCACCGAGATGCAGTGCGGGAACTCCGTGGCGCGTCGAGCAACTGCGACGACTTTGGTGGCGGTGGCGGGTGAGATGCCGGTGCGCCAGCGGATGTACGCCTCGGGGGTCCAGAGTCCGTCGCCTTGCCATTCGCGCACGTTGTCGAGCATCCACACCACGGCGGACACGAGTCGTGCGTGCTGCACGTTGAGGTGCCCGGCGGTCGAGTCGAACACGTCGTCGACGAACGCGATGTCGGCCGAAGCCGTGACCAGCGTGTCCCCAGAGACCCCTCCCATGAAAACACCGTAGCAGGTCCTCGACGTGAAAGCAAGCACATGTTCGATGAATCGGCAAGAAATGGCTTCGTCGCGTCAGGACGCTTCGTCCGCGGATGTGCCCGCTCCGGGGGCGCCAACACGACCGGGTCGACCGAGCGTCACCGACCGCTCACGACGCCGTCAGGCACCGAGCGCCTCTCGTCAACGAAGTCGTCGGGTGGACCAGCCCTCTCCCGGTTCGACTGAGCGTCACCGACCGTCAACGGCGCCGTCAGGCACCAGCCTCCTCTCGTCAACGAAGTCGTCCGAGGCCGCCAGCCCCCTCTCGTCAGACGAACTCGTCCGGTGGATCAGCCTTCTCCCGCCGGACGAACTTCGGCGCACCTGTCGGCCGCTCCGCGCCACCACGAGCGCCGACCCGACTCCTGCCACCCGAGTGTTCGCCGTGCGCAGGGGGCCTGCGAGTAACTTGCGGGAGCGATGAGCGACCTTCCCCAACTGAGTCCGGCGCGTGAGCGACTGCGGGCACATGTGATCGAGCACTCGGTCAAGACGGGTGCGTTCGTCCTCAAGTCCGGTGCGACGAGCAACTGGTTCCTCGACGCGAAACAGACCGCGTGCCGCGCCGATGGGATCATCGCCGTGACCGATGCGCTCGTGGAGGTGATGGGAGACGACCTCGACCGGATCGACGCGATCGGTGGCCTCACTCTTGGCGCCGACCCGATGGCCTACGGCGTCGCTGCCGTGCTCGGCACCCGTGGTCGGCACCTGCGGAGTTTCAGCGTGCGCAAGGAACCCAAGGCGGGTGGCATCACGGGCCGCATCGCCGGCGCACTGCAACCGGGCGACCGCGTGCTCGTCACCGAGGACACCACGACGCGTGGAACGTCGCTGATCGAAGCGGTCGACCAGATCATCGAGTACGGCGCCGAGCCGGTGTTCATGAGCGTCATCGTCGATCGGGGCGGCACGTGCGCAGCCATGGCGGCCGAACGCGGCATCGACTACCGGCCGCTCCTCACCGCACCCGACCTCGGTTTCGACTTCGGGACCTGAGACCTGCGTGATCGCCCGGCGGCGTCGCCCGATTCCGTTCGCAGCTGCATGGCTCGTGGCGTTCGCAATGACCGCCGTCGGATGCGCCACAGGGAGCGACACCGAACCGCCCGTGGACATGGACCGCCCGAACGTGGTGGTCGGCGACGCACCCGCCGATGCCGTCGCCACCGACATCACTGCACCCGAGCCGGGGAGCGCGGCCGGCGAACCGGACGCCGCGGTCGACACGGGGAGCGCTCCCGCATCGACGGGATCGGATGGGTCGGACCCCGAGGTGCAGGACCCGGAGAGTCCAGCTGCCGGCAATCCCGAGCCGGGATTCTTCGCCGATGACCAGACCACCGAACTCGCCGTGTCGATCCTGCTCTCCCAGTCCGGCCTTGGCAACGGACAGACCCGTCCGATCGGGTTCGCCGTCGGACTCGCGAACCGCGAGGTCGGGTTCGAAGGGTCGCCGTTCGAGTTCGGCCTGGAGGGTGGAATCTCGGTCCCCGTGGGGTTCAACGACGACGGCGACCTCACCGACGACCTGGACAAGCTCCGTACGGGGATCGAGGAGAGCCTCGACCAGCAGGGCGCCGACCTCTTCATCGCAGCTGTTCCGTCCTCGATCGTCGCCGAGACCACGCAACTCGCCGCCGAGCGCGGCATCCCCACGGTGCTCGTCAACCACGTCGACGACGGGTCGGCGCCTCGGCTCGATGTCCGCATCGACATGGCAGGTTCGGTCGAGCTGGCCGATCGGGCACTTGTCGCGACCGTCGTGACGACCGAGAACGACGGCATCGTGGTCGTCGGGCCGGTCGGGGACGTGGCGACCGCCCGGGTCGAGCAACTGCTGTTCGAAGCCGGCGCGGAACCGGTGGTCGTCGACGCTCCGCTCGGAGCGCCGTCTCCGGGTGCGCTGATCGAGGCACGCGAACAGATCGGAAAGGTCGGGGAACGACCGGTGGTGATCGTGCTGACACCGTCGTGGTTGAATCCACTGGCCGAGACGATGGCATCGACGTCGGCGAGGCCCACCTACATCGCCACCGACCGGGTCCTCGGTCGCGCCGACATCGCTGCCCTCGACGGCATCGGCGAGGGTGAACTGACGATGGTCCGTCGCGTCGACGATCTCCGGCGGCCCGAGCAGGCCGAGTTCGCCAACAGGGTCTTCGAGGGCCAGTCCGATGGAGCAACCACCTACGCCGCCGAGAGCTACGACGCGTACGCACTGGCGGCAATCGCATCCGCAGCGGCCGGCGCCGCGGACTCGGCTTCGATGCGCTCGGGGATGATCGAGGCGAGCCGGGGCGGCGAGTCCTGTTCGGTGCTCGCCGACTGCATCACGCTCGCAGCGAGCGGCGTCGACGTCGACTATGACGGCGTGTCGGGTCCGATCGACCTCGACGACGACGGATCGGCCACGGCCGCCTGGTTCTCGATCGACATCGTCGACCCGGCCACCGGCGGCGACGCCTCGTCGCGCTTCGTGCTCCAGCGGATCTGACAGCTCGCAGTGACCTCTTTCGTGTCACCCCTCGCCCCGGGCTACGTTCTGGGTGCAGTCGGGGTCTGACCCCAGGCTCGGTGGTCGTTTCGTCGGAGGGGGGCGAAGCGACCAGGACGATGTGCCGGACAGGCATCCACCGGACAGAGACGTAGGGGACAGTGATGGAACAGTTCTGGCGTAACACCGGAATCCAGTTGGGCAAACAGTGGAAAGCCGTGTTCGTGGTGATGCTCGTCATCACTGGAGTGCTGGCGCTCGGCGCCTCCAAGATCGAGTTCGCCACGGGGCAGGACAGCTACCTCAACCCCGATTCGCAGATTGCGCTCGACAACGTCGCGTTCCAGGACGACTTCGGCGGCGAGACGATCATCCTGCTGTTCTCCGCCGAGGGCGACGCCAAGCTCCCCGATCTGTTCACCGGGAACAACCTCGCTGAACTGCGCCGCGTCACGGACGAGATCTCGGCGATCCCCGAGGTGTACTCCACGGTGACGCCCTCGGTCTCGCTGACCTACAGCTCCGAGATCGTCGGCGGGGACGCCGGCACCGCAGCACTCACCGGCGCGCTGTTGCGCGACGAAGCCGGGGCCGAGGCCCGCAGCGCCGACATCACGATCTCCCTCGCCCGTCGTGGTGCCGCCGGTCCGCAGGACACGTGGACACTCGACAACCCCGACTGGGTCGAACTGCTGATCTTCGGCAACGAGGGCTACACCGTGGGCGCCGACGGAGCGCCGGTCGCCCCGCCGATCGACGAGCGCGTGGTCCGCCTGTCGTTGCAGGGCACCTTCCCGAACCCGAACCCCGAGCGGGTCCACCAGACCGCCGTCGGTGGCGTGGTCCTCAACGGAAACGCCTCGCTCGACGAGCAGTCCGTCGGCACCGACAAGGTCGTCGAGATCCTGGAGGGTGCCCAGTTCGAGGGGTTCGAGCTGACGATCACGGGCTCGCCGATCTACCTCGGGGAGATCAACGACTACCTCAAGGGCGGCACGCTCACACTCGGCCTCGCTGCGCTCGCCGTGATGGCAATCGTCCTCGGACTGATCTTCAAGGTCCGGTGGCGCCTGCTCCCGCTGCTCGCCGTGATCATCGGCGTGATGTGGTCGTTCTCGATCCTCGGCCTGATCGGCATCAACCTGTCGCTCGTCACGATCGCCGGCCTGCCGATCCTGATCGGCCTCGGGATCGACTTCGCGATCCAGATCCACAACCGAGTCGAGGAAGAGGTGGTCCTCGACCAGGACGCACATCCGATCGCCGAGACGCTCGCGAACATGGCGCCGCCCCTGATCGCCGCCACGGTCACCGGCGTTCTTGCGTTCCTCTCCTTGCGCATCTCCAAGGTGCCGATGATCCGCGACTTCGGTGTGCTGCTCGCGATCGGTGTGGTCGTGCTGGTCGCGGTGGGCATCATCGTGCCGATCGCGGCGCTCGGCATCCGCGAGTGGACCGATCGCACCGATGAACGTGGTGAGTCCGCCGTCGAGAAACTCGTCGTCAAGCTCGGTGGGTTGCCCACCCGGCTGGGTCCGCCTCTGATCCTTCTCGCCGTCCTCCTCGCCGTCGGCGGTGTCGCCGTCGAAGGTCGCACGAAGATCCAGTCCGATCCGATCAGGTGGATCGACCAGGGCAGCCAGACCGTGACCGACATCGACCGCCTCGCCGCCGAGACCGAGTTCGCCTCCACGCTCGGCGTGCTCGTCACGGCGAACAACGTGTTCGACCAGCAGGTCGTCGACCTGATCTACGACTTCACACAGGATGCCGAAGCGCGGCCCGAGGTGATCGCCACATCGAGCCTCGTCGGCACGATGGAGAAGATCATCGCCATCGACGGCGCCTCGCCGCTCGCACCGACCAGTGCCGACATCGAGAATGCGTTCGCCGCTGCCAACGCGGTGACGCCCGACATCGCTCAGGTCCTGGTCAACCCCGACCAGACGGCTGCACAGATCAATCTGCGCCTCGCCGAAGGAAGCCTCGAGGACCGTTCGGTGCTCGTCGACCAACTTGCCGCCGATCTCGACGCTCGGATCGCAGCGCTCGACGTGCCCGCCGACAGCATCCTGCTGACCGGCCTGCCCGACGGGCAGGGTCCGGTCAAGGCCACGCCGGCCGGCCTCGCCACCGTCGGGATCGGCCTGCTGGAGAACCTGTCCGCGAACCGCGCGAACCTCACCTACCTCGCACTCGCACTCGCCGGCCTCTACCTCGTCGTCCGGATGCGCAGCCTGTCTCGAACCGTCCTGGCGCTCGTTCCCGTCTTCATGGCGGTCGGTGCATCCTCGTTGTTCGTCGGGCTGCTCGGCATCGAACTGAGCCCGCTGACCACGGTGAGCGGGCCGCTCGTGGTCGCCTCGTGTGCCGAGTTCTCCGTCCTCATCCTCGGCCGATATCTGGAGGAACGCCAGAACGGACTGACGCCACGGGACTCGACCGACACCGCGGCGGCGCGCACCGGTCGGGCCTTCTTCACCTCGGCAATGACCACGATCGGCGGATTCGCCGTCCTCATCGTGTCGCCGCTCCCGCTGCTGCGTGACTTCGGCATCATCGTCACCCTCAACGTGGCCATCGCACTTCTGGCCGCCCTCGTGGTGATGCCGCCGCTGTCGGTCTGGGTCGACGAGAAGGGTTGGCTCGGCACGCAGGAGCAGGGCCACACGGACAGCCGATCCGTGCGCATGGCTGCGGTGGTGCCGGGCAAACAGCTGATCGGTGCCGTGGTCGGGGCGCTGGCACTGCTGGGCGGTGTGTTCGCCGTCTACGCCAGCGCGGACACGTCGAACGGCGAGGTCGACGAGGTGGCCTATGCCGCTGTCGCGCTGCCGACGACCACCACGACGACGACCACGACCACCACCACGACGACCGTGCCGGGAGCCCCCGAGCCGACCGGGCCCGCGATCGACCCCTCCACCTTCGGTGAGGAGCGGCCTGTGACCGTCGTCGGTGGTGTCCTGTTCGATCTGCTCACGAGTGCCGACATCGGCGTCGCCCCGAACGTCGCGAACTGTGCGATCGAAACGCTTGCCTCGCGGATCAGCGACGACGAACTGATCGCACTCGGCGCTGCCGAGGCATCCGACGAGTCGCTCGAGTTCGTGGTGCCTGCAGCGCTCGACTGCGGCATCACTCAGAACCAGATCGACCGGGCCGTCGCATCACTGCGCGGTGAGCCGTTGCCACCCGTGGAGGAGGCACCGGCCGAGCCGACGCCCGCCGGAGAAACCGAGCCCGCAGGTCCGGAGATCGATCCGGCCGGTTTCACCGCCGACCCGCCCGTCGACCCTGTGCAGGTCCAGGTGTTCTACCTGCTGGTCGGAGGCGGCCCCGACAACCGAGCGGGGCAGAGCATCGAGCCGATGACGGCGAACTGCGGTATCGAGACCTCGATCGCGGACAACGGCGCCACCGTGCTCACCCTGCTCGCCGGCGGTGACCCGACCGCCGTCGAGCAGATCAAGACCTCGGTCGCCAAGTGCGGCATCGCCCCGGAAGTCGTCGACGCGTCCCTCGCCGAGTTCCAAGGCGGCTGATCTCCCCTTTCTCACATCGAGCCGGCGGCGGAACCCAACCTGGTGACATCCATCCCGGATGGACGCCACCAGGATGGATGTCAACAGGTTGCGGAATCGGAGATGTGGGGGTGCGGCTGCAAAGCTGGGCAAATGGCCGAATCCACAGAGCTCTCGCAATCCGTCCGCCTCGAACGCGTCGAGGAGAACGGTGTCGACATCGCCCTCGTCATCGTCGACAACCCGCCCGTCAACGCACTGAGCTGGCACGTCCGCCAGGGCCTGTTCGACGGGATCACGAAGGCCACCGAGTCCGGCGCGCAGGCGATCGTCGTCATCTGTGACGGCCGCACGTTCATCGCCGGTGCCGACATCAGCGAGTTCGGCGGCAACGTGCCCCAGGCGGCTGGACTCCACGAGGTCCAAGCGGCCATGGAGGACGCTCCCGTCCCGGTGATCGCCGCGATCCACGGAACCGCCCTCGGTGGCGGCCTCGAAGTCGCCCTCTGCGCGCACTATCGCGTGGCGGTCGCCTCGGCGAAGTTCGGCCTGCCCGAGGTGAACCTCGGACTGCTCCCCGGAGCGGGCGGCACCCAGCGCCTGCCCCGGCTGGTCGGCGTGCCCAAGGCGTTGGAGATGATGACCACTGGCCGCCACGTCAGCAGCAGCGAAGCCGTCTTCGACGGTCTGATCGACGACGTCGTGCCCGCCGAGCAGGGAGACAGCCTCGACGCACTGCGCGCCGCCGCCGTCACCTTCGCCGCCAGGGCGGTCACCGACGACCTTCCGCTCGTGCGTGTCCGCGACCGCAACGATCAGGTCGAACTGCACAAGGGTGACGAGAAGGTCTTCGCCGACTTCCGTGCCGGCATCGCCCGCAAGACCCGCGGCTTCCTCGCACCGGAGTACAACATCCGGTGCATCGAGGCCGCCGCCAACCAGCCGTTCGAGGAGGGCCTCAAGACCGAAGGCAAGCTCTTCATGGAGTTGATGACCGGCCCGCAGTCGGCCGCCCAGCGCTACGCCTTCTTCGCCGAGCGGGCCGCGAACAAGATCCCCGACATCGCCAAGGACACGCCGCTGATCGACGTCCAGAAGGTCGGTGTGCTCGGCGCCGGCACGATGGGCGGCGGCATCGCGATGAACTTCGTGAACGTCGGCATCCCCGTCACGATCGTCGAACGCGACCAGGAGAGCCTCGACCGCGGCCTCGCGGTGGTGCGCAAGAACTACGAACGTTCCCGCTCGACCACGCCCGAGCAGGTCGAGGAGCGCATGGCGTTGATCACCGGGTCCACCAGCAAGCAGGACTTTGCGGACTGCGACATGGTCATCGAAGCCGTGTTCGAGGACATGGAACTGAAGCAGTCGATCTTCCGTGAACTCGACGAGATCTGCAAGCCCGGCGCGCTACTCGCATCGAACACCTCGGCGCTCGACGTCAACGAGATCGCCGCGGTCACCAGCCGGCCCGAGAGCGTGATCGGGATGCACTTCTTCAGCCCCGCGAACGTGATGAAGTTGCTCGAGAACGTGCGCGGCGACAAGTCCTCCGACTCCGTCGTGGCGACCACGATGGCGATCGGCAAGAAGATCCAGAAGGTCTCCGTGATGGTCGGCGTGTGCCCGGGTTTCGTCGGCAACCGGATGCTGTTCATGCGCGGCGCCGAAGCCGAGCGGATGCTGCTCGAGGGCGCCACGCCCGCGCAGATCGACAAGGTCCTCTTCGACTTCGGCTTCCCGATGGGTCCGTACTCGATGAGCGACCTGGCCGGCCTCGACATCGGCTGGAAGGAGGAGAGGTCCTCGTCCTCGACGATCCGCGAGATCCTCTGTGAGAACGGTCGCCGCGGCCAGAAGAACGGACGCGGCTACTACACCTACGACCCCGACACCCGCGCCGCCACGCCCGACCCCGAGGTCGAACAGCTGATCAAGGACTTCGCCATCGGCAAGGGTCACGTGCAGCGCGACGTGAGCGACCAGGAGATCCTCGAACGGTTGCTCTACCCGATGGTCAACGAAGGCGCCAAGATCCTCGAGGAGAAGATCGCCATCCGCGGCAGTGACATCGACGTCGTGTGGGTCAACGGCTACGGCTGGCCTGTCTACCGCGGCGGCCCGATGCACTGGGCCGACAGCATCGGCCTCGCCGAGATCGTCACCAAGATCGAGGCATACAGTTCCTCGCTCGGCGGCAAGCACTGGGAACTCAGCCCACTGTTGAAGCATCTGGCGGCTGGCGACGGTCAACTCCAGACCTACTCGGCCTGAACCGCAGCCAGAACCGACGTCACGCGTTTCGCAGGTGGACCGCGTCGCGCACTGCGGTCACGACTGCAGCGGCGAGCCAGAGTGCGCCGATCAACTGGAGCACACCGATCGGTGCGATGAAGCCGGGCACGAGGAACAGCACGGCGATCGTGACCAGGCCGAGCACGCTCGGCCCCGTGCGGTCGTCGGGATCGGTCCAGGCGTCGATGACGGTGCGGGCACTCATGGCAACAGCATCGCAGTGCCTGCATTCGACTGGACGAACGGCGCTCGAAACGATGGCGAACGATTCGAGAATGCACACGACGCCCACTGATCGAGCGCGAGGAACAATGTTCCGTACTGATGGAACGCCTCACGTTCGTGAACCTCACACATCACACCATCAGGTCGGACACGGCATCCGACACCGCAGACGAGAACTGGGCGGACGGCCGTGCCCGCTGTGCCGACGGGAACGGGTCGCTGAGCTTCCTGTTCTTCTCGGACGATCCGTACGAGATCGAACGCGCCCGTACGGTCTGTCGACGCTGCGCCCGCCGCGCGGACTGCTTCGAGGTCGCACTCGCACGCCAGGAGGTCTACGGCGTCTGGGGAGGAGAACTCTTCGTGGAGGGCGTGCCGATGGCGCTGCGCCCCACGCGCGGGCGCCCACCGAAGATCCCGCGGGTTCCCCCGGTGGTCGACGAGGTTCCGGTGCCGCCGCACCTGCTCGACGGACCATTGGTGGCCTGAAACGCAGTCTCCCGTTCGCTCAGGCCTGAAGCGCTGAGGCCCGTTCTGAGATGGACGGACTTCGCGATGGATGGGGCTCGGATGCGGTCGGGGCTCGGATGTGGTCAAGGGCGGGTGACCCAGGTGTACGGGTGTGCCGGATCCGACTCGTAGCGACAGAATCGGCCCGTGACGAGCCGGTGACGGAGGTGATCGCCGAGGCGCTCGTCGACCGACGTGATCGCCTGGACGGCGCGTGTGATCGAGCGGCGGACGTTGACCCGAGCGCGCTCGGCCGGGTCGTCGAGGTATCTCGGTCGTCCCCCGAGCCCGAAGGCCGACAGCAGTTGTGCCTCCAGCGCCTCGATCTCTGCATCGGCCCGTCGGAGCGACGCCTCATCGGACCGCTGCTGGGCATCGTCTCGTTCGGCGGTGAGTTCGAGGTAGCGCGCCTGGTAAGCGGTGCGGGCCTCGTGGTCGATGGTCGGACCCGACGATCCTTCGACCACGGACGCCCCTGCGGCGAGGCTGTAGAGGTCGAGGACGTGCCAGTCGGTGTCGGGTCGATCCACGAGTACCTCGATGTGCCTCATTCCATCGAGGTCGCGAACGAATCGTGTCGACGATCCGAATCCGACCTCCCACTCCGAGCCGCCGCTGCGGCGGATGATCGCCGTGGTCGGAGGGGTGTGGATCGGTGGTCGTGAGGCGACGGTGCGGATCGGTGCACCGTCGAAGTCACCCACCACGAGGACATCCCCCATACCGAACTGATCGGCGAGTCGGGCTGCGTCGGCTCGATGCTCGTCGGCTTCGTCGAAGCGCCCGAGTCGGTGGCAGGCGAGCGCGAGTCCGGCATGGCTGCGTGCAGTCCACGGGTGCGCCCACATGGATCGATGCAGATCGAGGCTCGTCGTCAGCGAGGCGTACGCCGATTCGGGATTGCCCATTCGGAGGTGCAGCAGCCCGATCAGACGATCGTAGGTCCCCAACCACGGGATGGTCGCTGCCGCAGGGACCACGGCTTGACCGGCCAGCGGTCGGATCAACTCGAGGATCTGCGGCACCCGCTCGTGGCCGAACCCCGCTGCGAGTTCGGCAGCCATACCGACGGCAACGGGCCACAGGACGGGCGTGTCGTCCCTCTCGAGGCTCGGCAGCGCCCGGTTCAACAGCTCGACAGACCTCGCGGTGTCGCCGGCGTAGGCGGCACCCATGGCGAACGCAGTGTCGAGGAGCGGATCGGCCAGGACGGGAAGCATCGGCTCGAACTCCGCGAGTTCTGCGGCGAGGTTGCCGTCGTCGAACCCGAAGATCACCCGGACGAAGACGAGCGACGGTGCCTCCAATCCGAGGTAGGAGAGCTCGCGGGATGCCTCGTCGAGGATCTTCTCGGCGTCGTCACGTCGCCCTTCGAGGGTGGCCAGGCCACACTTCCAGAGGGCTTCGTGCTCGCGCAGCCCTGCGGTGGGGGCGGTCTCCATCGATGCCTGCAGCGCCATGGCGAGTGTGCGATCGCACGCAGCCACGGCATCGCTCAGAGCCATGCGACGGGCTCGTGCGAGCAACTCCGGGTCCTCGACCCGTGCCGCAGCCGCAATCGATGCCGCCGTGGCCTCACGGCGTTCGGGCAGCGTGCCGATGTCGGCCATCAGCGTTCGACGAAGCGCGAGATGAGCCTCGCCGATCAACTGGAGATCGCCACTCTGCTGAGCGGCAGCGACGGCGCTGCGGGCCTCGTCGATGTCGGCCGACACGGGACCGGTGATTTCCGCCGCTCCGACGCGCGCCAGGTGCAGCATCGCCTCCGCCCGGATGTCGTCGCTCCCTGCGAGCCACGACTCTGCGAGGTGCGTGAGGCGGGTGGGATTCAGACAGGTCTGGTTCGGTTCCTCGCGCCATCGCAGCCGGATGAACTCGCGGAGCAACATCATCTTGGATTCGAGGCCGAGTTCGGTGTTCACACGGGCCGCTTCTGCCAGACGTGACTCCGCCGCGCTGATCTGGCCGGAGTAGCTGAGTGCCCGCGCCTCCAACGCGAGGGCGGTCGCAAGTTCGTTCGGTGCGCCGTGGTTCTCGAACAGTCGAACAGCCGAGGTGCAGTACTCGATCGCTTCGGGGAACGCGCCTGCCGACAGTGCGAGCCGACCGGCCTCCGCGGCGAAACGCGCCGCCACGGTTCCACCACCGGTCGAGGAGGCCCTGCCGAAATGGTGGGCGATCCGGATCGGGTTGTCGCCGCGACGCGTCAGCGCCTGCGCAGCGCGGACGTGCAATTCGGAGCGTCGCTCGCTGCCGAGGCCGGCCACGACGGCTTCGCGCAGGAGCGAGTGACTGAACGCAATCGACTGGTCGATGCTGATCAGTACGTCTCCGTCGATCGCTGCTGCTCCCGCCTCGCTCCCGAGATGGGCCACATCGAGGACCAGTTCCGCGTCGCTGCTCGTTCCGAGAACGGCGAGGGCCTCGGCCACCGACCGGGTCCGGTCCGACAGTCGAGCGAGTTCGGCGCCGACGACCGAGGACAGGTCGTGCACCGATTGGCCACCGAGGCGATGTTGTTCGAGGAGGTGGCGGGCGAAGAGCGGGTTTCCCTCGCTCGATGCGTGCACGGCCGCCAGATCGAGCGCCGAAGGATCGATCCGCATCGATCGGGCCATGTCGGCGAGTTCGTCGACGTCGAGTCCTTCGACATGGTGCAGCGGGCAGCGCAACGTCGCCATCTCCTCGAGGCCGAGTCGCGAGGTGGCCACGACGAGCCACGGACCGCGCCTCGGGCGCCGACTGAGGTATCGGAACAGGGCCAAGGTCGAACTGTCGGCATCGTGCAGATCCTCGAGCACCAGCAGAATCGGCGCCTGTTCCGATCGTTCGTTCAACCACCGGGCCACGGACTGGTACATCGCCGGGTGCGCCGTGCCGGAGAGGTCGGGAGCGGTCGAGTCGGCCAGATGCGCGAGCGGGTGGCGTTCGTCGACCGCTGCCAGCGCCTCGGACCACGGCCACAACGGCGGCGCGCCGGCGAATTCTCCGGCAACACCCCATCCGACCGTGATCTCTGACCGCTGCGCCTCGGTGACCAGTTCGCGTGCGAATGTGGTCTTGCCGATCCCTGCTGAACCGAGGATGACCGCCGTCCCGAACGAGGATCGGCCCGGTTCGAGAACGTCCTCGACGAGTCGGTCACGGAGGCGCAGCCGTCGAGCCCGCGACGAGCTCGACGATTCATGCGCTGCCCCTGCAGTCATGATCGGACACTACCGATCGAGCCATCTGTGGGTGAGACGGTGAGACGGAAACGGTGGAACGACGAAGGCCCCACCGGTGGGTGGGGCCTTCGGTCGGTGTGGTCTCGACCGGCGTCGATCCGGTGACCTCTCACTTTTCAGGCGAGCGCTCTGCCAACTGAGCTACGAGACCATCTTGTTGACCCGGGCGATTCCTTGCCCAGATTGACAAAAGCCATTCACCGATTGCTCGGTGAATGGCCCCTGTTGCGGTCCCGACGGGATTTGAACCCGCGACCTCCGGCTTGACAGGCCGGCGTGAACTCCTGACTTCACCACGGGACCAGTTTGGTGTTCCCGGCAGATGTCAACCTGCCATGTTCTATGTGTAGCGCGTTTCCGCACCGCACCCCCAACGGGATTCGAACCCGTGCTGCCACCTTGAAAGGGTGGAGTCCTAGGCCGCTAGACGATGGGGGCCTATTCGAGGCATGGGCCTCTTCTCGTTGAGAGCGACATGAATCTAACAGCGCCGGTGCGACGTTCCACGCGCGAAATCCGCAAGGCCTCAGGTGTCCGGAAACGCCGTCGCCGGATCGGGCCAGCGCCACTCGATTCGCAACGTCCTCTCCCCCTTTCGTCCTGTCCGGCGCTCGCGTGGCCGGGTTCCACGGTGGGGGCGTCTAACGTCGGCCACCATGCAGTGGACCGGACGTCGAGGCAAGATGAACCGACTCGGGATCGGGGTCGGCATCGCCTACTTCCTCGGCACGATCTCCACGGCCGACATCGTGGCGAAGAAGATGGCGGGCACCGATCTGCGCTCACAGGGCACGGGCAACCCGGGAGCGGCGAACGCCATGAAGGTGCTCGGCACGAAGGCCGGTCTCGCCGTCATGGCGGGCGACATCGGCAAGGGCGTCGCAGCGTGCGCGATCGGCGGCGCGCTCGCCGGGCCGACCGGTGCACACCTCGCCGGAACTGCGTCGGTGGCCGGGCACTGCTATCCGGTCCTGAACGGGTTCAAGGGTGGGAAGGGCGTGGCCACGAGCGTCGGCCAGTGCTTCGCCACGTTCCCCGCGTACTTCCCGATCGACGTCGGCGTCGCAGCCGCCACGGCGGCCGTGCCGGCCTGGAAGCAACGAGCCTTCGCCGCCACACTGGCGTCGAGTGCGTGCTGGGTCGTCGGTGGCATCGTCTGGTGGGCGAAGGGATGGCGCAACCTGTGGGGCCCGAAGCCGACGATCATGCTGCCGGTCAGTGCGCTGCTGTCCAGTGCGATCATCGCCGAACGGTTCATCGCTGCCGGCAACCCGCTCCCCGGCGGGCTCGGCGCCGATGCCGCCTCGGCCGTCGGCGGCACCCTCTGATGGCGGTGCGCCGGATCGGCATCGTCGTCGACTCCAACAGCCAGATGCCCGCCGAGCTGGCGTCGCGTCACGGCATCCAGATCGTTCCCCTCACGGTGACCGTCGACGGCGTCGAGTTCAGCGAAGGTGTCGACCTCGACGCCGATTCCTTCTACGGATTCTGGGCGGGCGGGCAAACGCCCCAGGTCGAGACGAGCCAGCCCTCGCCGGGTGCATTCGCTTCTGCCTACGAGCGACTTGCGGCGAGCGGCGCAACCGAGATCCTGTCGGTCCACATCACGGAGTCGATGTCGGGCACGCTCAACTCAGCGCGCCTCGCTTCCGCCATGGTCGACGTACCGATCCGTCTCGTCGACACGGGGACGGCCAGCTTCGGCATCTCCTGCTGTGCCTGGGCGGCCGCCGATGCGATCGCGGCCGGGGCCGATCTCGAAACGGCCGCCTCCGTCGCCGAACAGCGCGCCGGCGGGCTGCACACCACCTTCGTCGTCGGTGTGCCGTCACTGATCGACCGGTCGGGTCGCGGCGGCCAGGTGAGGGTGCAAGAGGCTGCGAGCGGTGGCGTACCGGTGCTGGCCATGACCGGGCCCGCCATGTCGGTCCTCACCACCGTCACCGACCTCGATGAAGCCGTGCACGCCATGGTCGACGACGCGCTCACATGGGAACCGTCGTCGGCCGGGTTGCGGATCGCCGTCGGCACGTCCGATTCGTCGAGTGCACCGATGTCGGAAGCGCTCACCGCTGCGCTCGACGACGAGTCCTCGGTCGCCGAGGTGCTGCAGTACCGGATCGGTCCGAGCGTCGGAGCCCACACAGGCCCCGGTACCTCCGGCCTCTTCGTTTTCTGAGGCCAGATCGCCCGATCCCTGCGTTGCGCAGGCTCCTCACTGACGGACGTCAGCTTCGTCGCTGCGCGCCTTGGCCTCGAACGATCTGATCCTCAGAAAGGAGACGGAGGGCCCGCGCTGTGCGGGAGTGATGACGAGTCCACGCTCGAGCGGCTGACCGTTTTCGCTGGGGTCAGGCGCGGGCGAGGGGGTTGCGGTCGGTCTGGCCGGCGCGGGCTCGCAGCTCGGCGGGCACCATCGGCAACAGCATGCCGTAGGGAGCGGCGTTGTACAGGTGATGGATGCGGTGCGCCTCGGCGAGACGGTCGAACGCAGCGACACGATGCCCGGCGAACCAGCCGAGGCGACCGTGGATGTACACGTCGTGCACCAGCGCGTAGGCCGCGCCGTAGGAGGTGACGCCGATGCCGACCGGCACGAGCGAACCGAATCCGTCCCAGTTGAAACCGGCGAAGAAGCCGATGTTGACGACCGCAGCGAACATCACCGGGTACCAGTCGTTCGCCTCGAAACGCGAGACGATGCGCCGGTGGTGGCTCCGGTGGAGGAACTCGCCGACGCCGTGCATCACCCAGCGGTGGGTCGCAGCCGTGACGGGTTCCATGGCGCAGAACGCCAGCACGGCGATGGCGACAGTCGACCAAGTCATCACTCGCGACGATATCCCAGCGCCGTACACCGGTGCCCGATCCTCTGTGGATGTCGCCGAGCTGTCACGATTGCGTCATGTCGGGATGGACCACGCTCAGCGCCACCGTCGAGGGCCGGATCGGGCGCCTGACGCTGCAGCAACCCGATCAGCTCAACCCACTCGGCACCGTGGCGCTCGCAGAGATCGCCGAGGCCGCGGCGTGGTTCGACACGACCGATGTATCGGTCGTCGTCGTCACGGGCGCCGGCCGGGCATTCTCGTCAGGTTTCGACCTCCGCGAGTTCGCAGGACGGCCGGGCACCGGAGACGACGGCCACGAACCCGGGGTCGACGCCGATGACCAGTCCGACCTGGTCGAACTGGAAACGATCGCCACGTTGCCCGAGCAACTG
>JBBSOH010000060.1:0-16922 GCA_038259945.1 Acidimicrobiales bacterium | reverse complement strand
GATCGTCCGGGTCATCGCGTCGAGCCCTGCGGCCCTCGTTCCCTGGCCCGATGCGGCGAACCCGATCTCCTTGAGCAGCATCTCGGCGGTGTTGTCATCGCTCGTGAGCAACATCTCGCCGACGATCGCACTCAACGGCTCGGACTCCACGGTGGCCACGACGGGCACCAGCGTCGATGCGATGCCGCTCCCCCACCCGTTGTCGACCCGGATCCCCCGCTCGTTCAGGAGTCGGGCGAACTCTCGCGCGGCACCCTCGTTGGGGTCGTCCTGTCGGCCCGAGCGGCCCAGGACGCGAGCGTCGTTGGCGAGCAGTGCGTCGTAGGGCCCGGCCTCGATGAAGGGCACGTCGTCGGCCCACTCGTCGATCACCCATTCGTCGTCGTAGCGCGTGCCGTCACCGATCACCGTTCCACGGATGCGGGTGATCCCTGCATCGACCAATCCGTCGGCGAGCACGTCGAACGATGTCGTGTTCAGCGCCGGTTGGCCGTCGTCCTCGATCGGGTAGTCGTCACTCGTGAGCAGCGGGTCACCGCCACCGATCAGATAGATGTCGCCGTCGACGACGCCCTCCTCGGCAGGCGGAACCGCAACCGAGGTGGTGAAGCGGAAGTCGGGTCCGAGGATCTCGAGTGCGGTGGTCGCCACGAACAACTTCTGGTTGCTCGCCGGGATGACGGGCACGTCGGGGTTCGCCACCGCAACGGTCACCCCGTCCACGGCGACCGCGGCACACGAGGTGGGTCCGATGAACCCGAAGAGCGGTGCGAGGTCGGTTTCGAGCTGTTCGGCGCTCGCCACTGTGCCGACCGCCTGGGGAGCGCGACGGAAGTCGAACACCGAGGTGGAGAGGACCGGATCGAGCGCATCGAACCCGTCGACATCCTCGACGTCGTCACCGTTGCCGACGGGCTCGTCATCGGCACCGGCGAGGCGTCCGTCGAGGTCTGCGTCCAGCAGCCCCTGGGTCCCTCGGCTGGCCTCGTAGGCGTCGGCCTCACCGTCGGTCCACCGGTGCAGGGCGAACAGCCCGACGGCCGGGAGCAGGGCGAGCGCAAGCAGGGCGAACAACGGCGATCGTGGGTAGCGCACCGGCTCGGCCACCAGGTCGAGGTTCGACGTGCCCCACTGGCCGTCGTCGAACTCGTCGAAGTCGTCGCTCACCTCCCCCATCATGGCCCGTGGTCAGCGAAGACCGACGTCGGCCGGCGAGGCTTCGGACGGATACGTGTCGAGCGTGTCGGCGAACGAGGCCCACACCGGTCGGTATTCGCTCTGGTCGGAGATCGTGGGACCGTTGAGCACCAGCGCGAATTCCACTGCTCCGCCCCCATCGACGGGCAGGTACCCGGCGAGCGCCTTGACCGCCGGCGGGTCCTGGTTGAACGGCGGGTTGTTCAACGTGCCGGTCTTGCCGAGGAGGCGCCCCGCCACGGCACTGTCGATGAAGGCGTCGGACAGGGTGCCCGTCTCGGCGGCGACGGGCAGTGCGGCCCCGATGGTGTCGGCAGGGCCGCTGCGCTGGAGCACCGCGACGAGCGCGTCGCAGGTGAGCCGGTTGTCGAGGCTCAGACCCGATCCGTCGGCCAGGACGACGTTCGTCGTGTCGACGCCCCAGGCCGCAAGTTGCTCGGCCATTGCGGCAAGGCCGGCCTCCCGTGTACCCACCGCGCCGCCCGAGGCTCCGAAGCCGATCTCCTTCACCAAGAGCTCTGCGGTGTTGTTGTCGCTGTTGGTCAACATCTCGGCCACCACCGCCGTGAGGGGGACCGAGTCGATCGAGGCCACTTCGGCGGGCACACCTGCGAAGTCGGACACCGAGCCGACGCCGGGTTCGCCGTCGACGAC
Organism: Acidimicrobiales bacterium; assembly: GCA_038259945.1. GTDB lineage: Bacteria > Actinomycetota > Acidimicrobiia > Acidimicrobiales > Ilumatobacteraceae > Ilumatobacter_A. The sequence goes on along the minus strand of JBBSOH010000060.1, from coordinate 15,071 downwards.
GATGCCCCGATCGCGCAGGAGGCGCGTGAACTCGCGGGCTGCGGCGCTGTTGGAATTGTCGCCACGCTGGTCCTCGCCCAGGACGCGGGCGTCGTTCACCATCAGCGCGTCGTACGGACCAGCTTCCAGACCCGCCACGCCATTGCCCCACCCGGGGGCGAAGAACTCGTCGTCGTACCGAGACCCGTCGCCGAGTACGGCACCGGTGATCTGCGTGATGCCCGCGGCCTGCACGCGGTCGGCCAGCGAATCGAGCGACGTGGGGTCGAACACCGGTCGCCGTTCGAGGCCCGATGTCGGGTACCAGTCCGACGACAGCAGCGGATCACCACCACCGAGCAGGACCAGGTCGCCTCGGACCACGCCGTCGACCGGAGCAGCGTCGGTGACGACACGGGTCGTGAACACGTGGTCGTCACCGAGCAGTTCGAGCGCCACGGCCGCAACGATGATCTTCTGCGTGCTGGCTGGAATCACCGCCAGATCGCCGTTGACCGCACCGACCGGGTTGCCGTCGACGGACACGGTGGCGCAGCTGCGGTCGTTGATCGTGGCGAGGAACGGAGCCGTGTCGGCGACGAACTGATCGACGTTGAGCCCACGTGACACGAGCGCCGGCAAGCGCCGGAACGTGAGCATCGAATTCCGCAACGGCTCCTCGGGCAGCGGCGGTGCGACCAGCGTGGTGGGCGGGGGCGGAGCGGCGACGTTGTCGTCGATCTTGGAACTCGACCAGACGAAGAGGACGTACAGAGCCAGCGCAGGGACGATCGCGAAGATCCCGAGCACCACGAGCGGCCCGACCCCACGCCCACGCCTTCGGGGGCCGCGTGCGGGTTCGCGTGCGGCGAGGCGCGTCATCGCATCGGGAGGGCGGTTCACGACGTGCGCGCTCGGAGGTACTCGACACGTCGCAGCATGTGGCCCAACGCGACGACCGCCCGTTCCCCGCTGGGATAGCAGAGGCGACCGGTGGCGCGAACCGCCACGGGCCCGGCGTTCGACGGATCGGCGACGGCGAGTTCGGTCGAGGTGAGGATCGGCTTGCCGGTCTGCACGCTCAATTCATGAGCCGCCTCGGCGAAGCGGGTGTCCTGACGCTCGTGGTACTCGACGATGCGACCGATCCCGTGGTCTGGGTAGAAGCGACCCTGGCGCATCATCTGGGCCTGGTTCGACTGGATGCCCAGCCCGAGGTAGATGATCGAGTGGACGTCGGGATGCGTGGCCACGAGTTCCATGATCTCGGGGATCGTGTCGCGGGTCTCGCCGCCCGCACAGTCGATCGGGTTGTTGCGGCTCCAGCGTGCGGGCAGCTTCGCGTCGATGGCGGCCATCAGATCCTCGGGCAGTTCCATCAGCACGAGATCGCGGTCGCGCGTGATCGCATCCGCCGTGACCACTCCCCATCCACCCACCGTGGTCAGCACGGCGACGTTCGGCCCGGCAGGAAGGGGCTGTGTGGCGAAAGTGGCAGCGGCCTCGAACGCTGACTCGATGCTGTCGGCGCGAGTGAGGCCTGCGGCACGGCACGCGCCGTCGAACACCTTGTCGTCGGCTGCCAGAGCGCCGGTGTGACTCGCAGCTGCAGCTGCACCGCCCTCGGTGGCTCCGCCCTTCACGATCACGAGCGGCTTGCGGGCAGCCACTCCGGCGAGGCGGTCCATCAGGCCCCGCCCGTCCGTGATGCCCTCGAGGTATGCGAGCCCGACGGTGGTGGCGTCGTCGTCGGCGAAGAAGTCGAGATAGTCCGCGACTCCGACCGCCGCTGCATTGCCTGCCGAGACCGCGCGGCTGATTCCGACACCGGTGGCCCGCGAGTGGTTCAGGAAGCTCGACACGAAGTTCCCCGACTGGCTCGCCACCCCGATCGACCCGGCAGGCGGGTACGGCGCCACGATCTGCACGCACATGTCGACCGGCGTACTGACGACGCCCTGTCCGTTCGGCCCGGCGAGCAGGATCCCGAGCTCGTCGGCGAGGGCGACCAGGTCGCGCTGTGCAGCGATGCCGGCCTCGCCCGCTTCGCCGTACCCGGCCGACGTGAGGAACGCCGCCTTGACACCCTTGGCAGCGCACGCTCGAAGGAGGTCGGGGTTCGCCGCAGCGGGGGTGCACACGAAGACGAGGTCGATCTCACCATCGGGCAGCGACTCGATGTCGGCCACGGTGTCGATGCCGAGCACGTTCTCGCCTTTCAGGTTCGTGCCGAAGACCTTGCCGGAGTACCCGTTGGACAGCAGGTTGTGCAGCGACACGAAGCCGAACTTGCCGGGATGCGTCGACGCACCCGTGACGAGCACGCCACGCGGTTCGAAGAGTGCCCGGAACTGCTCGTCGCTCGGCCGGGGCCGCAAGGTGGCGATGCGGACCGACGGTTCGCCGATCTCGACCAACCCGTCCACGGCAACGACGTGCCCGGTCGGATCGACGATCAGCGGGTTGATGTCGATACTGGCGATGTCGTCTCGCGCGTCGGCCAACCGACCGAGCCCGACCAGCAACTCGACCAACTGTGCGCGGTCGACTGCGGCCTCGCCGCGGAACTCGCCGAGCAGCTTCTGCGTCGCCAGGCCGTCGATCATGTCGTTCGCGGTGGCTGGATCGAGCGGAGCCGGGCGGAACACGACATCGGCGACCGCTTCCGCGAGGATCCCCCCGACGCCGAGCATCACCATCGCCCCGAACTGGGCGTCGCGCACGACCCCGGCGATCAGCTCGCGGTTGCCCGACACCATCGGTGCGACCAGCACGTCGACATCACCGTCGTCGGGGCGGGCAGCAGCGAGCAGTTCCGACGCTGCGGCCTCCACTGCGGCACGGTCACCGAGGCGGAGCTTGACCAGCCCGCGCTCGGTCTTGTGTGCGATTGCGTCCCCGTTGAGCTTCGCCACGACCGGGTACCCGATCTCGTCGGCGGCATCGCCCGCCTCGGCGGCGGAACCGACGAATCGCTCCGGCGCGATCGGGACGCCGTGCTGGGCGAGAAGGGCCTTGGAGGCGCGTTCGGACAGAGTCGAGGAAGCGGTCATCCAGTCCGATCGTAGTTTCGGACGCACCCCGGACCCTGGCATCACCGGCCAGGTTCTGCCCGGCACAGGTCTGCACGGCGACCTCACCGAAAATGTCGAGGTTCGGCTCTGACCCCAACCTCGACATCGAGACGGATGCGATCAGCGAGGGGGCGACACGGCGTAGGTGAGGACACTCTTGGCGAGCAGGTCTCCGGTGGTGGCGCCGAACGCCTCGGATTCGCAGAAGACGGTGCGGCGGCCTCGACGGGTCACCCAACCCTCCGCCACGGCGTCCTCGGCCTTGTCGCCGCCGACGATCCCTCGCATGAACTGGACGTGCATGTCGACGGTCGAGAAGTTCTGACCCTCTTCCAGGATTGCACCGACGGCCGGGACCATCACATGGTCCAACAGCGATGCGAAGGCACCACCGTGCATGAATCCGGCGGCTTGCAGGAGTTCGTCGCGGAACGGGAGGCGCATCCGGCAGTAGTCGACCCGAACGTCTTCGACGACCAGGCCCAGCAACATCGGATACGTGGTCGTCCCGGACCTGCCGAAGCGCAGCCACCGCTGCGTGGTGTCGTCGTCGAGTGCCTCGAACGATGGGGCGCGGGTCGAGACGAAAGCGGTCATGCAGGGTGCTCCAGGGCGGATCGGAAGAAATCGATGATGTGTGACCGCCGGCGCGCCAGTGACGCCTCGGTGAGCGGGCTCTCGTCGAGCAGCCCTTCGAGGAACGGCGCGTCGGAGAAATAGCTCAGCAGTGCGCCGTATCCGGTGAGCAGCAACTGTGCCGCGTCCTGGTCGCGGAACACCCCCGCCGCCATCTCACGATCGAAGTAGTCGACCGCCTCGTCGAACAGCGGGCGCAGTGTGGCAGCGAGATCGATTGCCAGGTGGCTCCCGCCGTCGATCGCCTCGCGACGCATCAGCGTCACGTACGCGGGATTGTCGGCGAAGAACCCGAACCCTGCATCGAGCACCTGCTCGACCTTTTCCAGACCGTGCGATGGCGCGCTGATCGAGTCGGCGAGGCGGGAGAACCAGTCCGACAGCAACTGCTCGAACACCTCCTCGTACAGCGCCTCCTTGGAGGCGAAGTGGTGCAGCAGGCTCGGACGCCGAATGCCGACTTCAGCAGCGATGTCGTTCAGCGACGTGGAGCTGTAACCAGCGTGAGCGAAGCACTGCCGGGCGGCATCGAGGATCTGCTCACGCGTCGAGCGCACCTCCACCCCGTCGTCGGACATAGGCACGGCACGCTATCCAGCGGTCGTTGCGCACGGTGCCCGAAAACGGGCGAACCCGCCGCGCCAGTGGGCAGCGGCGGGTTCTGCGAGAATCGTGATTCAGCTGGACGGCGGGTACACACCCATGCCGGCGGCCTTCTCGGTGCTCCAGAAGATCACAGCGATCTGGTCGATCAGTTCGACGAGCTTCTCGCCGGCTGCGGGGTCCATGGTCTTCTTGGCCTCTCCGGCCTGGTGGATGGCATCCCAGAACAGCTGGTGCAGGTTCGGGTGCTCCTCGAAGTGGGCGGGAGCGAAGAAGTCGGCCCACAGGACCATCAGGTGGTGCTTGGTCTCCTCGGCACGGGCCTCCTTGATCGAGATGCAACGAGCGCGGAAGACCTCGTCGTCGGACTCTGCGTACTTCTTGGCGGTCTTCAGGACCGACAGCGCTTCGATCTTGGCCTGCGCCGGGTCGTACACCCCGCAGTAGAGGTCGCAGTGGGCGTGAGCAGTGGTGGCGGACGCAAAGAACTTGGCGAACATGTGTGTCTCCTTCGAGGGACGATCGGAATGTGGGACAACCTTCGGGTTTCCCGACGGTCGTCAGAGCGAAACCTACACTGCCCGGGTGAGCGCGTCACCACTCCGCTCGATGAGTTCACCCTGGCGTCGTTTCCGTCGTTTCGTGGTAGCGGATCGGTCGATGGAACCGACTCTCGTCGACGGCCAGGGGCTGATCGCTGTCTCGGCGACACGAGCCGTTGCCGGTCAGTTGCGCTGCGTCGAACATCCCGGCCGACCCGGGTTCTGGTTGGTCAAGCGGGTCGAGTCGGTCGACGGACCGACGATGCGGGTGATCTCCGACAACCTCGACGTCGACGCCATCGACTCCCGCCGATTCGGCCCCGTGTCCGTCGCCGGGTCCTATCGCGTCGTGTTCAGGGTCCCCCGCCGACTGATGTGAGCGATCTGGGGTACAGATCCGACCGGCATCTCGACACGTCGGGAACGCCGTTCTGTTTCGTGAACCGTTCGCTGACGTTGCCGTCGGCGTCCTGGTCGAACTGCGACACTCGTCGGCATGGACGCTCGCCGAATCACCGCCGTTGTCTCACTCGGCCTCGTCGGCGCCGTCGTGGTCGGTCTCGTGGCCACCTCGGGCGGCGAGTCCGACGCCGATGCGGAGGTTCCGGTGGTGCAGGAACCAGCCGACGCTGCGGTCGACGAGTCCGTCGTCGAGGCGCCTCAGGTCGACGGGGTGGTCGACACGGCCGCCGACACAGCTTTCGACACGACCCCACCTCTCGCAACGGACGCCACATCCGACACCGTCGCCGAGACCACGACGCCGACCCCCCTCGACCCGAACACGCCGGATCTGCCCGATCGTGGCCCGCATCCCGAGTTCCTCGAGGTGCAGGAGTGGATCCAGACCGACTCCACGGCTTTCGAGGACTTCGACGGCAAGGTGCTCGCCGTCCAGTTCTGGACCTTCAGCTGCAGCAACTGTCAGGCGACCTTCGCGCACATGCGTGACCTGTACGCGAAGTACGCGGGCGACGACTTCGAGGTGATCGGCGTCCACGCCCCCGAATTCGACTCCGACCGTGACGTGAACTCGGTTGCCGCCGCAGCGGAGGAGAACGGTCTCATCTGGCCGATCGCCATCGACAACGACAAGCTGAACTTCCGCTCGTGGCAGGAGCGACGTTTCTGGCCGCGCCTGTTCCTCATCGACGCCGACGGCAACGTCCGCTACGACCACATCGGTGAAGGCGCGTACGACGAGATCGACGCCGCCGTCGGTGCGCTCATCGACGAGAAGAACGCCTGACCGGGCGAAACCCCACGCCGCCGGCACTCACCGTGATCCGGAAAGACACCATGATCTGGGGAGACACGATGATCTGGGAGGCACCGTGATCGATGCATTCGTCGAAGGGGTCCGGTCGATCGTCCAGGTCTGCCACCTGGTGATCATCGCTCCGGTTGCGCTGACCATCGTGGCCGCTCGCGGACGATGGCAGGCGGTGGCAGGAGCGGTGTTCGGCGTCGTACTGGGCGGGTGGTTCTTCACGACCAACCAGTTCGGCAACATCACCGACACCCAGTTGCGGATCACGGCCACGCTGTTGATCGTCGCCGTCGTCGTCCTCGGATTTCCCAGCTTGTTCCGGCGGGACCGGCCCGAGTGGATGAGCAGCATCGGCGACGCCATCCAGTCGCCTGTCTCCACGTTCGGCATCGCTGCGCTCGTCGCCACGATGGTGACCCAGTGGTGGCGACCGTGCGTCGGCGTGGAACTGGGCTCGATCCTGACCGACGCACCGGGCGATCCATGGGGACAGTTCCTTCCCTCTGCAGGCTTCATGCTCGGGATCGCCACGCCGCTGGTGCTGCTCGGCCTCGTCTACGCCGCTGCGAAGCCGAAGGTCGAGGTGTCGAAGAAGCTCGCGTGGGTCGGATCGGGGCTCACGATCCTCCTCGGCGCCTCGGTGATCGCCGGCCAGCACGGCGAGATCGTCTCCCGCTTGTTCCAGTGGAGCCAGTAGCTACCCTCGGCGCCATGCAGATCGTGGCAGCCGTCTTCGTCGAGAACTTCGAGATGCGCGAGGCGCCGGGTCCGTCGACACGGATCGACATGACCGGGATCATGTTCTCCCAGGCCGCCACCCAGCCGGTTCCGCTGACGCTCAGCCCGCACCTCGTGGCGCTGATCTTCTGCCCCGAGGGCCAGTCGGGGTCCGGCGTGTTCGAGGTCGTGTTCCGTCGTGGAATCGACGAGGTCTCCGAGCAGGTGGCCCGCAACGTCAGCCCGTTCACCGTCGAACCCGGCAAGTTCACGTACCGCCTCGTGAAGGGCGAACTCGAATTCGAGGAGTATGGGCAGATCTTCGCGCACTGCCGAGTCGACAAGGACCCGTTCACGATCGTGCCGTTCACGCTGCTGCCACCGGTCGACTGACCCGTCGAGGATCGCCGCCCACGGCGGCACGGTCACTCGAACGAGCGGCCAGCGAGCCCGGTGGGATCCAGTACCCTCGCCCGCGTGCCGTTGACACCAGAACAGGACTCGAACGCCGTCTCATTGATTCGGGGCTTCTCGATGGATGGGCCCCTCGCCGCGAACAGCGGCCATCAGGGCACCGGCATGGCGCTCGCTCCCCTCGCCCACGTGCTCTACAGCCGGGTGATGAACCACGACCCCGCCGACCCGCACTGGGCCGACCGTGACCGGTTCGTGCTGTCGAACGGGCACGTGTCGATCATGCAGTACGCGATGCTGTTCCTGAACGGGTACGGACTGGAACTGGAGGACATCGAGAACTTCCGCCAGTGGGGCTCGAAGACCCCGGGCCACCCCGAGGTGGGTCACACCGACGGAGTCGAGGTCACCACGGGTCCGCTCGGCCAGGGCTTCGCCAACGCCGTGGGCATGGCGATCGCCGAAGCGAACCAACGCGCCCGCTTCGGCGCCGACCACGTCGACCACTACACGTACGTCACCGTCGGCGACGGCTGCATGATGGAGGGGATCAGCCACGAGGCCGCCGACATCGCCGGCCACCTCGGCCTCGGTCACCTCATCTGCATCTTCGACGACAACAAGATCACCATCGACGGAGCCACCGACCTCGCCACGAACGTCGACATGGGCGCACGGTTCGAGGCATACGGATGGGATGTGGTGGAACTCGACGGCATCGCCGACGACCTCGACGCCATCGAGGCGGCGCTGGAAGCGGCGAAGCAGACCGACAAGCCGTCGTTCCTGATGCTGCGCACGCACGTCGCCCACCCGTCGCCGAAGTGGGAGGACGACCACAGCGCCCACGGCAACCCGTTCAGCGCCGAGGACGTCACCGAGACCAAGGCGGTCATGGGCATCCCCGACGAATCGTTCTGGGCACCCGACGACCTGGTGGCCGCCTGCCGGGCGCACGCTGCGGAACGCGCCGCCGGCGCCAGGAGCGGCCGCTCCACCCCGACCGGCGCCGAGTGGGACGCAGCGATGGCCCTGACCGGCCTCGATGGCTGGGATTCCGACCTCCCGACCTACGAGCAGGGTGACTCGGTCGCCACCCGCAAGGCCATCCAGGCGGCGCTCGACGCGACCTACGCGAACCTTCCCGGTCTGATGTCGGGTTCGGCGGACCTGAAGGGCAGCAACGGCGTCGCGCTCGACGAGTCGCATCCGTTCTCCTCCGAGGCTCCCGACGGCAGGTACCTCCACTTCGGCATCCGCGAACATGCGATGGGCGCGATCGCCGTCGGTCTGGCGGAACACGGCGGCGTCCTGCCGGTCACGGCAACGTTCTTCGTGTTCGCCGACTACATGCGCCCGCCGATCCGTCTCGCTGCGCTGTCCGGTGCCAAGGTCTGTTTCGTGTTCACCCACGACTCGGTCGGTGTCGGCGAGGACGGGCCCACGCACCAGCCGGTCGAACAGCTCGCATCACTGCGTGCGATCCCCGGCCTCCACGTCGTGCGTCCCGCCGACGCGAACGAGACCATCCAGGCCTGGGCCGACATCGTGCGCCACGAGGGCCCGTCGGCGCTGATCCTCAGCCGTCAGAACATCACCGTCACCACCGACGGGTCAGCGGTTGCATCGGGCGCCGGCATCGTCCGCGCCGCCGACTCCCCTCAGATCGTGCTGGTCGGAACCGGGAGCGAGGTCTCGCTCTGCGTCGAGGCCGCCGAGGTGTTGGGCGGCGAAGGAATCTCGGCGCAGGTCGTGTCGATGCCGAGCTGGGACCGCTTCGACGAACAGGACGCCGAGTTCTGGGCAACCGTGTTCCCCGACGACGTCCCGGTGCTGTCGGTCGAGGCGGGTGTGTCGATGGGTTGGGCGAAGTACGCCGATGACTCCGTCGCGATCGATCGTTTCGGTGCGAGCGCTCCGGGCAGCCTCGTGCTCGACAAGCTGGGCATGAACGTCGACAACGTCGTCGCTCACGCCACTGCACTCATCGACTGACCTCGTCACCTCATCGCGTCAACCGACATCGACAATCGAACTCCATCACCTGAAAGAGATTCTCATGAGCGACCGTCTACACGATCTCCACGCCGAACAGGGCCAGAGCGCCTGGCTCGACAACCTGCGCCGTGACTACATCACGTCGGGCAGACTCGTCGACATCCGTGACGGCGGCGCCCGCGGCCTCACCTCGAACCCGTCGATCTTCCAGAAGGCCATCTCGGGTTCGTCCGACTACGACGAGCAGTTCCAGGAACTGATCGCCGACAACACGAGCACGGGTCCGGGCGACGTGATCGACGACTACTGGTCGCTCGTCATCCGTGACATCCACAGCGCCTGCGACGTGTTCTCGAAGGTCTATGACCACTCGGACGGAGTCGACGGATACGTCAGCGTCGAGGTGGCCCCGAGCCTCGCTCACGACGGCCCGGGCACCGAGGCCGCTGCCCGTGATCTGCACGAACGGATCGACCGCCGCAACCTGATGGTCAAGATCCCGGGCACGGAGGAGGGTCTTGCGCCGATCCAGCAGATGATCGCCGAGGGTCGCTCGATCAACGTCACGCTGATCTTCTCACTGCCCCGATACGAGAAGGTGATCGAGGCGTACATCGCCGGGCTCGAGCAGCTCGCCCAGGATCCCGACGCCGACCTGTCGCAGGTCGCCAGCGTCGCCAGCTTCTTCATCAGCCGCGTCGACGTCGAGGTGGACAAACGGCTCGAAGCCGAGGGGTCCGACGAGGCGCTCGCACTGCGCGGCAAGGCCGCCGTTGCCCAGGGCAAGCTCGCCTACAAGCTGTTCGCCGAGAAGTTCGCCGGGGATCGGTGGGAGAAGCTGGCCAACCGTGGTGCTCGCGTGCAGCGCCCGCTGTGGGCGTCGACCGGCGCGAAGAACCCGGAGTACTCCGACGTGCTCTACGTCGACGAATTGATCGGCCCCGACACGGTCAACACGCTGCCCGACGCCACGCTCGATGCGTTCGTCGACCACGGCACCGTCGCCCGCCGCGTCGATGCCGACGTGGCCGACGCCGAAGCCGTCTGGGCGGCGCTCCCCACGGTCGGCGTCGACATGGACGATGTGGCAGCGGTGCTCGAACGCGAAGGCGTGGAGAGCTTCGCCAAGGCGTTCGACGACCTCATCGACACCCTCGAAGCCAAGGCTGCCGACCTCCGGAGCTGATCGGACTGCTCGATCAGCGCACCTGTCTGGGAAGCCGATCGGGTCAGGGCCCGCAGATCGCAGCGAGGATCTGCGGGTCGACCGAGTCGATGTCCTCGGGACCGGGACTCAGGAGGCCGCGGTCGACGAGTTCGCCCACGAGGCGTGCGGAGATCTGCGGACTCAGGCTGCCGAGGGCCCGGGCATCGAGATCGGGCGGTTGTCCACTCGGGCAGCCTCCGGCGACGACGACGCTGATGTCGCGAACGCCGAGGCGAACGTCCTGTGTCCGTTCGATGAACACGTCGGCGTACCCGCGCTCCTCGTCGAGACCGAGCACGAAACACGCTCCGATCAGCATTGTCGGCACAGCGAGCCGCACCGGGCGACCTACGAGCCACGTGTCGCCCCATCGATCGGCGGCGATCCCCGCGCACGCAACGAGAGCAGGCAGGAACGTGATGGTCAGGGGGATCGCCACGTTCTGGAGGTACCGGTTGTTCTCGAAGAACGTGAAATCGTCGGCGCCCGCCCTCGATTGGGCGATTCCGGCGATGTTGATGGTGGTGGCGATACCGGCGGAGAGCGTCACCGACCATCCGACGCGGTCGATCCTGCGGGCGGACACGGCCAGCACTACCGCGAGCAGGACCAGCACGGCAACGCCTGCCCACGCTCCCCCACCCACGACGGCGCCCGCGCCGCGCACCAGGAGCCGAGCGGCGAAATCGATCCGCTCACCCACCGTGGCGTCGAACTCGGGGCCGAGGTCGCCGAGCGCATACCAGAACACTGTCACGAGTACCGACGGCGCCAGAACCCACCATCGCTGCCGCGGCCAGAGCCCTACGACCGAACCTCCACACAGCGCAAGCGCCAGCAGCCCCACGCCGCTGTCGAACAGTACGGAGAGCAGGAGGAGTGTGGACACGATCACGCAATGGCGCGTGGCCGGATGCCGACCCAGCACGATCGCCGTTGCGCCGACCGCTGCGGCGGTTGCGAACGTCGGCGATACCTGGACGGCGAACACGAAGTTCTGCGCAGCAGGGCCGAGGTAGGTGAGAAGGCCAGCAAGCATCAACGCCGGAACGAGCGGTACACCGATTCGGACCGCAAGAGCTGCGAGCGAGAGATGGAGCGCCACGAGCGACAGCCCGAACATCACCACGATGAACGTGTTCGAGTCCAGTCCGAACACCAGGGCCTGCACTCGGAAGATCCCATCCTGGAACAACCAGAGGTGCCCGTTGAACGACGTCGTCGCGCCTTCGATCGGCCCGAGCTGCGTCACGCGCCCGATCATCGACCACTCGTCGAAATAGAAGTACGTGTGCCGCAGCCGTCGGCCGGCCCAGAGGACCCCGAGAAGAGCGGCCACCAGCACCTGCGCCACGACGATCCGGGTCTGGCTGCCACCAGATGCGGACCTCGACGACACAGCGATGCCGTCGGGATCGCTCGTCCGGACGCGCACGGTGGCAATGTACCTGCCACCCGTTCCGCGGACCGAGAATGATCTCGGTCCGCTGACTCGATCGATCGAGCAAGTGAGATCCGGGGCCAGAGTTCGCTGTTCGTCAGCTTCGCCTGACAATGGCTACGTCCATGTGAGGCCAGGCGGCTGACATCTTTGAATTCGGGCACGGGGAACCCTCGACCCTTCGCCCCGTACCGGGATCAGGGAAGCAACGTCACCCGATCTCGATGGCGATGCGGTGGTATCCCTGCGCCCCGTCGGGGGCGACGGCGCGTGGTTCCTCTGGCTGCGGCTCACCGTCGGCGTCGATCGCTCGCACCTCGACGATGTGCACCCCGTCAAGACCGGCGGTGTCCCACTGGTACACCCACTGGACCCAGGTGTCGGACGTGGGCACCGAGCCGAGCTCGGCATCGGTCCACTCGCCCATCTCGCCGTCGTCGCGACCGATGCGCACCTGCACCCCGGACACGCCGCGATGCACGGCCCACGCCACGCCTCCGATCGGCACCACACCGTTCCGGCTCGCTCCACTGCGTGGCGTGTCGATGCGGGCCATGGTCTTCACCGGGCCGAGTTTCGACCAACCACGCGGGATCCAGTAGCCGTCGAAGTCCTCCCAGCGGGTGAGGCGGATGTCGGTCACCCACTTCGTCGCCGACACGTAGCCGAACAGGCCCGGGACGACGATGCGCACCGGGAAGCCGTGCTGGGCGGGCAGGGGCTCACCGTTCATGCCGAATGCGAGCATCGCGTCGCGCCCGTCCATGATCGCCTCGATGGGCGAACCACACGTCCATCCGTCGATGGATCGGCTCACCAGTTGCTCGGCACCCGCCTGGAGACCGGCCTCTTCGAGCAGGGGCTTGAGCAGCACCCCCTGCCAGAGCGCATTGCCGACGAGGTCGCCACCGATCGGGTTGGACACGCACGACAGGGTGACGTGACGCTCCACCTGATCGCGAGCGAGCAGGTCGGCGAAGGTCAGTTCGAGCGGGTTGTCGACGAGCCCGTCGATGGTCAGTTTCCACGAGTCGGCCGACACTTGCGGCACGACCAGCGCCGTGTCGATCCGGTAGAAACCGTTGTTCGGGACGACGAACGGCGCGATTCCGTCGATGCCCAGTTCGGCTCCCTCGATCGACGCAGCGCGATCGATGACCACATCGCCGGCCGGGACCACGGTGTCCGCCGGGGACTCACCCGTGTCGACGCCGACCGCCTGTCCAGGGAGGGCGAAGTCCGTGTCGACCGTGAAGCGCCGCTGCAGCAGGCGACCGACCCCGCCGGCGACCGCTGCGCCCGACCCGACGGCGACCGCGCCTTGAACGAATTGCCGCCGGTCGGGGCCGATCATCGGCTCGCCCGTGGGCGAGTCGGGTGATCGCCGAGGCATCAGCCACCACAGCACCGCGAGCGAGACGAGCGTTCCGACCACCGTCGGAGCGAGCTTGCCGAGTGTGGTACCGGGTCGGAGCCAGACCGCCCAGGCGCCCAACACGCCGATCGCAACGGTGAGGCCATACGCGAAGCCTCGTTCGCCGCGCACGGCCATGATCCCGATCAGTGAACCGAGCCCGAACACCACGATCACCGCACCTGCGACGAGCACCACCTTGTCGTTCGTGCCGAACTGCTCGACTGCCCAGTCCTTGAGCCACTTCGGCGTGAAGTCGATGAACTCCTGACCCACCGGAACCACCGGTGAGGCCGAACCCTTCACGAGACCGACGATCAGCTCGGCGACAGCCAGGCCGACGGCCGTGGCAAGGAGACCCAACCCGAGGCCGCGCCAGATCGACGGCTTCTCGGTGGACACGAACGAACCACGCAGAGGATCGGATCCGGGCGATGGCGCAGGAATGGGTTCGGGAAGCGGGGGCAACGCACCCGCATCCTCGTCCACGTCGTCGTAGAGTCCGCTCTTCATGGACACAGGTGTACCCGATCCGATCGACCCACGCGCACGATCCCTGGTGCAGGCACTGGGAGTTTCCGGGAATGTTCGGCTGGCAGAACAGCTTGTTTCCGAGGCGATCGGGCTGATCGTCGACGAACCCGACACGCTCGACCTGAAGATCGCCACCGCCGCACTCACCGAGATGCGCGAGGCCTACCGCGTGTTCGCCCCGTACAAGGACGAGCAGAAGGTCTCGATCTTCGGTTCGGCACGCACGTTGCCCGACGACCCGCTGTACGCGCAGGCGCGTGACCTGGCTCGAGCACTGGCGGAGAAGGGTTGGATGACCGTCACGGGTGCCGGCCCCGGCATCATGCTCGCCGGTATGGAGGGTGCCGGGCGCGAGCGATCCATCGGCGTCTCGATCCGACTGCCGTTCGAGACGGGCGCGAACGACATCATCGCAGGCGACGACAAGCACGTCTCGATGAAGTACTTCTTCACGCGCAAGCTGATGCTCATCAAGGAATCGCAGGCGTTCGTGTGCCTGCCCGGCGGCTTCGGCACGCTCGACGAGACCTTCGAACTCCTCACGCTCATCCAGACCGGCAAGAGTCTGCCCGTCCCCGTGGTCTTGCTCGATGCACCCGGCGATCAGTACTGGGAGCAGGTCGACGACCTCGTGCGGCACCAACTGATCGAGCGTGGTCTGGTGTCCGCCGACGACACCGGCCTCTACCGGATCACCGATTCGTGCGACGAGGCCTGTTCCATCATCGAAGGTTTCTACGCGAACTACCGCTCACTGCGTTTCGTGGGCGACCGAATGGTGCTGCGTGTGCGTCAGGGACCGACCGACGATCAGCTCGGTCACCTGAACGAACGCTTCGGACACTTGTGCGCGACGGGGACGATCGAGCGGGCCGAGCCGTCGCGGGTCGAGCGTCGCGACGAGGACAGCCTCGATCTGGACCGCATCGCCTTCGATTTCACGAAGCACGGCTATGGCGACGTGATCCAGATGATCGGTGAGACCAACTCCTGGGTGTGACCCCGGCGACCCCGACGATTCCGTGGCGACAACGCCCCGGTCGCACGGTGGGATTCATGGATTCCGCCGTGTGCTCTGCCACCATGTGGGGGTGAACAAGCCGATGACATCCGTGGCGCTCGCCGGCGCCCTCGTGCTCGCCTCGTGTGGAGGCGGATCCGATGCCGAAGCATTCGACACCGATCGTGCGTGTCGCGTGGGCGAGCGTCTGGTCGAGGAAACGGCGGCGGGCGACCGAGACG